>DUUJ01000014.1 GCA_012841635.1 Clostridiales bacterium
CGGCGCCGCCGTATTTGACGACGACGGTCTCTCCCGAGTATTTCTGAATGTAAGGAAGCGCCTGACTCAGAACAGCCGCTTTATCCATATTTGAAAGAAACATATCTATCATCTCCGAAATTTAATGCCTTTCAGCTTCTGTAATCGCCGTTGATGCGTACATATTCGTAACTGAGATCGCAGCCCCAGGCGGTCGCTTCAAAGGCACCGTCTCCGACTTTGCAGTCGATGGTTATTATATTGCGTATCAGTATTTCCTTGGCGATTTCTTCGTCAAAGCCGCAGCCGACGCCGTTTCTGCAGACTTCTATTTCGCCGGCGGTCGATCTGAAAGAACAGCATACCGCATCAACATCAAAGTCGGCTCCGGAGTAACCGAGAGCGCAAAGCACTCTTCCCCAGTTGGCATCGGCGCCGAACATGGCGCACTTTACAAGCGGAGACCTTATTACCGATTTCGCAAGTATTCTTGCATCCCGCTCGGTTTTGGCGCCGGTTATCCTGCACTCGATGAGTTTTGTCGCGCCCTCTCCGTCGGCGGCGATATATTTTGCCATCTTCAAACAGACATTCAGCAAAGCTTCGAGGAAGGCTTCGTAAGCTTCGTTTTCTTCGTTAATAACAGCCGCGCCGCTGAGACCGGAAGCCATAACGATGAGCGTGTCGTTGGTGGAGGTATCGCCGTCAACAGAAACCATGTTAAAGGTCAGATCGGCGCAATATTTCAGCGCTTTTCGGAGCAGTTCCGGCGAGATTGACGCATCGGTGGTGATATAGGCAAGCATTGTTGCCATATTGGGCTCAATCATACCTGAGCCTTTGCAGATACCGCCGATTTTTATATCTTTGCCGCCGAACTGGTATTTTATCGCATATTCTTTCTTTTTGGTGTCGGTCGTCATAATGGCGACTGCGGCATCTTCGCTGCCCGACGGCTCCGATGAGAGCTTCTCCTTGAGCATCGGAATACCCTCAAGGACAGGTTTTATCGGCAGCGGAACGCCGATTACTCCGGTTGAGGAGACTAAAATATCTTTTTCCGGGATGCCTAATACTTCGGAAGCTTTGGCTGTGGTAGCGTAAGCTTTTTCATATCCGTCGACGCTGCAGGTATTGGCGTTTCCGGAGTTGATGATAATCGCCTGCGCGTGTCCGTCGGAAAGATGTTCGCGGTCGACGCCGACCGGGGCTGCGAAAACTTTATTTGTAGTAAAAACTCCTGCGGCGGCGCATCTGACGTCCGAATAGATCATTGCAAGATCCAGCCGGGAACGGTTTTTGCGCAGACCGCAGTGGACTCCTGCGGCTTTAAATCCCGACGGAGCGACTATTCCGCCGTTTATTTCCGTTATCTTCATAAAATCCCCTTTTCAGAATATAGCCGGTACCGTTGTAAGTCCGGTTTTTTCGTCAAAGCCGTATCTGATATTCATATTTTGCACCGCCTGTCCTGCCGCGCCTTTAACCATGTTGTCGATGCAGGAGGTTATTATCAGGGTGCCGGTATGCTTGTCTTCATGCAGCGAGATCGAGCAGAAGTTCGAGCTTCGTACATTGCGGATATTCGCCGATGTTCCGAGCGGTTCGAGACGTATGAAATATTCGTCTTTGTATGCCGTCTTATATGCTTCGTATACGTTTTCGAGAGAAGTTCCTTCGGTGAATTTTGCGTAAATCGTCGAAAGTATTCCTCTGTTCACCGGAAGCAGGTGCGGAACAAAAGTAACCTTAACCGGCTTTGATACAATCTGCGACAGTGTCTGCTCTATTTCCGGAGTGTGGCGGTGGCTGCCGGCTTTATAGGCATTGAACGACTCGTTTGCATCGGGATAATGAGTTTCCTGAGTCAGCTTTCTGCCTGCGCCGGTTACGCCCGACTTGCTGTCGATGACGATTCCCTCGGAAGATATGAGACTGTTTTTCATCGCCGGCATGAGTCCCAGGGCTATCGATGTTGGATAACATCCGGGGTTTCCGATTATTGCGGTGTCTTTCTTTATTTTGTCCCTGTGCAGCTCGGGTATGCTGTATACCGAATCCTGATGCAGTTCTTTGTATACATAAGGTTTGCCGTACCACTTTTCATAAATTTCTTCGTCGTCGAAGCGAAAATCGGAACCCATGTCGATCAAAAGGCTGTATAAACCTTTATGCTTAAATGCCATCTCCTCGGTTATTCCGGCGGGCAGCGCGGTGAAAACCACATCGCAACGTCTTTCAAAGAGTTCATCGGATGAGATCAGGGGCAGATCACAGACGCCGGCAAATACCGGGAAAACATCCGGATAAGTCTGTCCCTCATAACTTACCGATGAAACTGCGGCAAGCTCGATAAAAGGATGATTTAAAAGCAGTCTTACAAGCTCTGCGCCTGCGTAACCGGTGGCGCCTACCACGCCGCATTTCAATTTATTCATAAAACACCTGCCAATTCCTCTGAAATTTCGGAAACAAATGATGATGACGGTTTTGATGCCGCCGCTTTTACCGCGGCTATCTGTATCTCGACCGATTCTTTTGACGGTCCTCCCGGAACCAGTCGGCGCCCGACGCAGTTTATGAGATCGAGGGCTTCGTAAATATCGCTTTCGAATTTATCGCTGTATTCTTTCAGCGTTTCAAGCGGCAGCTCCTCGATCGGCTTCTGTTCCTTAACGCAGAAAGCCACGATCGAACCGACGGTCTTATAAGCGTCCCGGAAAGCCATTCCCTTTTTCACGAGATAATCCGCGCAGTCGGTTGCGTTTATAAAACCGAGGGATGCGGATTTTCTGAGCTTATCTGCGCGTATCGTGCAGCTCTTATACATTTCGCAGAAAACTTCAAGGGTGAGCTTTACATTGTCGATACTGTCAAAAACGGCTTCTTTATCCTCCTGCATATCTTTGTTATAGGCAAGAGGCAAACCTTTCATAACGGTGAGCAGAGTTATCAGATTGCCGAAGGCTCTTCCGGCTTTTCCTCGGGCAAGCTCGGCGACATCCGGATTCTTCTTCTGCGGCATTATCGACGAGCCGGTCGAATAAGCGTCGTCAAGCTCGATGAAGCCGTATTCGGAGCTTGACCAGAGAATGATCTCCTCGGCAAAGCGGCTGAGATGCATCATGATGAGCGAAATATCGAAGACAAGCTCGATTGCATAATCGCGGTCGGAGACGGCGTCAACGGAATTAAGCGTTATCTCTTTAAATCCCAAAAGATTCGCGACATATTCCCGCTCGATGGGATAAGTTGTCGCCGCAAGAGCGCCGCTGCCGAGAGGCATTACGTCGATTCGGGCATAAGTCTCTTTGAGACGGGAAAGATCGCGGCAGAACATCGACGCGTATGCCATAAGCCAATGAGCGTAAGTGACCGGCTGGGCGCGCTGAAGATGGGTATATCCCGCCATCACCGTTTCCCTGTGCTCCTCCGCCTTATCGGTTATTACATTTATAAGGTCTCTTACAAGGTTATAAATCTCGCCTGCCTGCTCACGGAGGTAGAGCCTTGTATCCAATGCCACCTGATCGTTGCGGCTGCGGGCGGTATGAAGCCGCTTGCCGTCCTCGCCTATCCGGGTTGTGAGGATGCCTTCGACATACATATGTATGTCTTCCGAGCCGTCGTCGAAGCGGAGGCTGCCGTTTTCGATATCTTCAAGTATGCCTTTGAGCCCGCGCAGGATATTTTCAGCTTCTTCGGGTTTGATAATTCCCTGTTTTGCAAGCATCATCGCGTGCGCCGCGGAACCTGTGATATCCCATTTATACAAGCGGCAGTCGAAAGAAAGCGACTCGTTGTAGTCGTTTACTCTGCCGTCGAGCTTCTTTGCAAAGCGTCCCGCCCACATTGCCATAAAAATGCTGATCCTTCCGTATAAAAGCTGTGCCGCGCGGTTCGCTTAAAGCAACGTTTATCGTGATCGCGCGGTATATTTATTTGGGGGAAACCGCTGTTTAATTGTTCTTTCTTTTTTCGTCGAGCACGGCTTTTACCCAGATCGGGAGACCGTAAAGGTTTATAAAGCCGCCGGCGTCCGCCTGATTATATACTTTGTCCTGATCGAAGGTGGCGACTTCCGCATCATAAAGGCTGTATGGGGAGGTTGTCGACGAAAGGATTATATTGCCCTTGTAAAGCTTAAGCTTAACGTCTCCGGTGCAGGTCTCCTGCGTTGCGTCTACAAAAGCGGAGAGGGCTTCGCGCAGCGGGGTGAACCACCTTCCGAAGTAGACGAGCTCCGCGAAGCGGTGGCTGAGAATCTGCTTCTCGTGCATCGTATCCCGGTCGAGAGTGAGGGTCTCGAGCGCTTCATGCGCTTTATAGAGTATCGTTCCTCCCGGAGTTTCGTAAACTCCGCGGCTCTTCATTCCGACGAGGCGGTTTTCAACCATGTCGAGTATGCCGATACCGTTTTCTCCGCCGAGTTTGTTAAGCTTTTTCATCAGCTCTACGGCGCCGAGTTCTTCTCCGTCGACTGCAGTCGGAATCCCCTTCTCGAAATGAATGGTCACATAGGTAGCTTTATCCGGCGCTTTTTCCGGAGTGACCGACATTTCGAGGATCTTGTCGTAATTCGGCTCGTTTGCCGGATTCTCGAGGTCGAGTCCTTCGTGGGAGAGGTGCCAGAGGTTCTTATCTTTCGAATAGTTGGTTTCGCGGTTGATCTTAAGCGGTATGTGATGCGCCTCGGCGTAATCTATCTCGCTGCTGCGCGATTTCATGTCCCAGATTCGCCAGGGAGCGATGATCTTCATGAAAGGGGCGAACGCTTTGATTGTCAGTTCGAAGCGAACCTGGTCGTTGCCCTTGCCGGTACAGCCGTGGCAGATGGCATCGGCGCCCTCTGCTTTCGCTATCTCGACTATCCTTTTTGCGATGATCGGGCGGGCGAAGCTGGTGCCCAGAAGATACTGATTTTCGTATTTCGCGCCGGCTTTAAGAGTCGGATATATATATTCTTCAATGAATTCCCGGCGCATATCTTCTATATAAATCTTGGAAGCGCCGGTTTTTAATGCTTTTCCCTCAAGCCCGTCAAGCTCGTCGGCCTGACCGACATCGACGGATACTGCGATGACTTCGCAGCCTTCGTAATTTTCTTTAAGCCACGGAATTATAACGGAGGTATCAAGACCTCCCGAATATGCGAGTACGATTTTCTTTATGTCAGACATCCGGACGTAACCTTCCCTGAAAATAGAATGATAATATATTATACCGCGTTTTTATGTACATTTCAAGTATTATTTCGGCATAATATGTATATTTATACATGTGCCGTTTTGTATAATTTGCATATCTGCGGTAAATACAGACTATATTCAGGCGGTTCAAAACGCGGGTTTCAAAAAACTCCGCTCGGCGCCGTTTGTATTATTATTCAATCACTATATGTTTCAAAGCCGCGAGCTGATCCGGATAGTAACGGCCGTCGCGCCTTACGGGGATATCAACCGTTACCGCTCCGCCCGCTTTGTTTAACTTATTTACGTAATTGTTTAAATATTCACCGCTGCGGTTAACGCCGAGACGACACCATTCCCCCTGAGAGCTGCCGGAAGTTGATTTTCCGAGCGGGGCAAGGATATGAGCCTGCGCGCCGTTTATATATCGCGACTCGGGTATATAAACAAAATCATTGAATTCGCCGCAGGTAAAGTCTTCGTCTTTATAATGCTTTATCAGAGTTTCCTTTACTCCGTTGTTGAAAGCGGCGGCGGCGTCCGGATTTCCAGCCTTTATCGCATTGAAATACGGCTCCAGGGTCTCTTGGGTATAGTCGAAATAGTCATAGCAGCCGTCGACCCACCAGCCTTTTACCTTATCTCTATAACGCAGCGAATATTCCTCCAGGACCGCCGCCCACTTTTTCGAAAATTCAAGCGAAACGTTTTTTCGCGGGGGAAGAAAACCGAACCTTCCTCCGATTATTTCGTCGGCATAGGGACCGTCGCCGGTGTAATAGAGGTAAAGGTCGATGCCGTATTTGTCGAGTGACCTGATCAGATCGGCTATCAGATCTCTTTCAGAACAGGCTTCTCCCGGAACCGTTCCGGCTATTTCATCATATGTTTTGTTGGGCGCCGCCATGTATTTGTTTCCCTGCATGACGGTAAAAAACAGATAGCCGGCGCCGACTTCATGGAGCTGAGATGCCATGAGATCGGTATCGAGCTCTTCGGTACAGCTGCTCCAATCGGTTTCTCCCCTGCCCATGTTGGCGGGATGAGAGGGATTATTCACCGTTCCGTATAAGTAATGGTTGAAAACGCCCCAGCCCTTTTTGTAAAGATTTTCCGCTCCGTTCATTTGAATGCTCCTTTCCTTTCAGCTTAAATCGCTTTATTGTCTTTAAACAACTCAAGTCCGCCGTTGTCCATAAGGTATATTTTATCGGCTTTTTCAGCTATCGACATATCGTGAGTTACCATTACAATGGTCTGCCCGATGACTTCCCGGGTTTTCAGCAGAAGATCGAGAACTTCATCCGCGTTTGCCCGGTCAAGATTTCCGGTCGGCTCGTCGGCAAACAGTACCTGCGGCCGGTTGATCATCGCCCGGGCTATCGCGACGCGCTGCTGCTGACCGCCTGACAGCTCCGAGGGGAGATGGTTCAGCCTGTCGGCTATCTTGAGGGTGGTTATCAGTTTTTTCAGGTGCTCTTCGAAATGGAATTCTTCTTTGTTGCACATGACGGTGGGGATCATGATGTTTTCGAGTGCGGTCAGCTGGGGAATCAGATTGTGCTTCTGGAAAACCATTCCGATAAACTGCCCCCGAAAGCGGTTGAGCTCATCCTGCGACATTTCGGTGATGTCGTTGCCCCGTATTTTTACATGACCGTAATCGGGGCGGATAAGCCCCGCCATGACATGCAGGAAGGTGCTTTTTCCGGAGCCGGAAGAACCCATAATCGCGATGAATTCACCGTCCTCGACTTTAAGGCTGGCGCGGTTGACGGCGTAAATGACCTCGTCATACTGACGGTATTGCTTTATTACGTTTTCAGCCTGTAATATCAGCATTTTTATTACCCCTTTTTATTCAGACGGCTTCGGTTTCGGCTAATATGTCGGAAGGCTCCTGTTTGACTTCTTTGCTTTTCAGATAGAGAATATAGGGCACCATCGAAGAAGCGACGGCGGATATCAGAGTCAGCAGCAATGCTGTTATCAAGGCCCAAACAGGAATCACAAACGGGTATCTTATCGATTCTCTGTAAAACATCGGCAGTACGACGTTTGTAAAATAATATATTCCTTTCAGCGCCAGCCAGTCCATTAGCACACAGAACAAGATTCCCAATACCGCGCTGAAAATAGCGTCTATTACATAAATTCTTTTAATCTCTACTCCGGTAGAACCGAAAGCCTGAAGGATATCAAACTCATTTTCCCGCTTTTTATAGTAAAGTATCTGAGAAAACAGCCAGATAAGCGGTGTGCCGATAACCACCAATGATGAGACCGCGGCATAAGTCCCCGGCTTCTGCTTTGAGCTTTCAACCTTGTAATCCATCGATTGTCCGAGATTGCGGACGGCTGCGCCGTTATAATATCCGGCGTATTCTCTCAGGCTGTCGTAAATTGCGCGTTCCGTCTCAACGTCGGTGTTTTTGTCGATATAAAGCGCGGCGGATTTATAATCAACTTCCATTCCGGTCAGATCGGTAAAGGCTTTGTCAGACATATATATATTCGTGCCGTTTATCGTTACGTCGTTCTTCAGAACCGCGCAGATTGTATATTCCTCATAACCGAATCGGTAAAACCTGAACTGTTCCCTTAAAAGTTCGAGTCCGGTGAACATGCCGTCGATTTCCTTGATCTTGCCGGTGTTTTTTGCGATAAGCACCTTGTCGCCCGGATTAAAATCAAAACCGTAAGTATTTTTAATCGAATCGGATATTATTATATTTCGATCTGACGACAGAATGCCGGAAAGATCGCCTTCAAAGCTGCCCTTTCCGAGGATGCCGACCGTTTCATCATCTCCGGGATGATAGAGAACTAAGTTTGTCGCCGCCATATCCGGATGAGCTTCGTCATATATGACTTCCGAGGTTTTTACATTCGGCTTGCAGAACAGGACATGTGATTTTATTTCATCCGCGCGGCAGCTGAGGCTCTTTTCGATGCCGGTAATCCCCTCAATTTCCGATAGCTCTTTATATTCGATTGAAGTATATGAATTATTAGCTCCGAAGTTAAATGTATACTGCGGCATATCGAGGTTTACGGAATATGCCTTCTCATACGACAGGAAGGCTCCGCAGATGAATATTGCGGTAAAGACAACCGCTGCCGCCGTTTGTTTTAGATAATATCTTCTGAATCGCCAGAGTCCGGCAAGTTCGTATACCAGCGGATATTTCTTTTTGTAAAAATCAAAGGATCTCCTTGGTGATACGACAAGGTTTGAGTTATCCTCCGCCAGCAGCGCCCTCATAGTCTCCTGACGCGAAAAGTGGAGCATAGGGAGGGTAACCGAAGTCAGGGTTATAATAAGCGAAAACAGCAGCACCTTGAAAATCCCGGAAAAATGAAATGAAAATCCGGAGCCTCCCGCCGTATAAATTATCAGATCGATCAGGGCGGCGATAATACAGGAGGGGATGAAGGTAATAAAATTTATTATCAGCATCTCCCAGGCTGCGGTGCTGAAAAGCTTTTTGAAATCAGCGCCGAAGGTCATGTAAATACCGTAAGTAAAGCTGTAGTGATTAAGCCTTATCGAATACAGATTCATCATGAAGTATACCGAAACCGCGGTCAGTATCGCGGCAAAAGCGAGATAATAAAACGCGCTTTGAATCCGATAGCTTTCATAGCTCAACATCGGCGAAGCGGAAACTCTGAATCCTTCTTCCGAAAGAGAAGAGAGTTCGTCATAATACCTTGACTGAAATTCGGCCAATGCCGAATCTTTATCGCCGACGAATTTTATATAAATGTCATACCTTCTGTCATAGCTGCCTTCTTCGGCTCTCGGCGTTTCTCTTACTATATCGAAGATATGCTCGTCGCCGAAAACTGTCATCGTGTCGTTCACCAGCGTCAGCCGCTGCTGCTCGTTCAAATCGATAAACATTAAATCGTAATCGTAAACTTCGGAGATAATGCCGTATTCAAGCTCGTTGTTACAGTCATTTGCAAACGTCACTATTCCGAACATGGTCTGTATCACGAGCATCGCGATGAAAAAACTCAGATACTGTCTTACATGAAAGAAGACGCCTTTCCAGGCAAGGCTTATGTTTCTTCTGAGATATTCAATTATGAATTCCACATTGATTCCCTCCCGTTAAAAACAAAAGCTCATATTGTACCCGTCGCAGAGTCATAATATCGCTGTCATACCGATTATATGATTATACCGCCGAATTATAATGATTTCAACGGTTTTTGATTAATCAGACATTGAATTTTTATTTAACTTGCGGATATTTGGTGTTTATTATTGTACATTTGTCAATGATGTGAGACCGAAAAAAAGCAATTAAGAAGAAAAAGGAGAGAAAGGAATTTAGTAATGTTGAAGAG
>DUUJ01000015.1 GCA_012841635.1 Clostridiales bacterium
CGGCAAGGCGGTTCATCGCCTTTACGGCGCCGACATAATAGGCGTTTATTACGCTGTGCGTTCCTTCGGCAATCCTGCCTTCCGAAAGATTGAAGGCGTAGCCGTCGCGGCAGTTGTCCGGCCAGTCTACAACACACCATTTGTCGAGGTCGTAGAGAAGCAGGTCATCCCGCTCGTAATTATCCCTATAATAATCGAGCGCCGACGCCATCTTGTCGTAATATCCGGAGGCGAAATCGGCTGAGCCGGAAAGCGTCGTGTGAGCCAGCAACAGATGCGGCAGCATCAGCACATATTCGGCGATCTCCTGCATAAACGAGCAGGGGAAGCAAGTCATCAGGCCGGCGTTGATAAACGCCGTGTCGAAGGCGTTGTCGATAAGTTTTTCCATAATGGCGAGATCGCCGGTCAGCACCGCGTAAGTACAGGAAGTGAAGCAGCCGTCGCCGAGATACTGCCCCTTTTCCCGCTCCATGCAGTCCTGAATAACTTCCTGAACGCCGTATTCAAGCGAATGGGAACAGAGATTCCATATTCGCTGCAGAACCGGGTCGTCGGACTTGCATTTTCTGTATTCTTCAAAAGGATAGTGACGGGCAGTAAGCGAGATATCTTTAATCTCGGCTCCGTCCGGCAGCGTGATTTCGGCATACCGGAAGGATTTATAGTCGAACTGATCCAGCGTATCAATATCGCCGGAAAGCAGCCAGTCTTCTTCGTATTTACAGTTGGCTCTCAGTTGATATCTTATGCTGCCGTCGGCGTTCAGCTCCTGCGCGCAGCGGATGACGATTCTGTCCCCGGGATTTCCTGCGGCTTCAAGGTTCAGATAGCCGACATAGCATCCGCCGAAATCGACTTTTATCGTTTTGCCGGAGCGCTTTGTTGTCTTCGGCTTTATTGTCTCAAAAACAAGCTGACGGGAGGGCTGAGGGACAAGCACATGGTCGCTGTAAATACACTCGGCGGCGTTACTCCAATCCGAGCAGTCGTAGTCGATGCGCTCAAATCCGACCTTATTCGAACGGCTGTCGTATCTTTCCATAAATTGAGTCGCGTATCCGGTGACGGAAAGAACCGAAAAGCCGTCATGGACGGCGCATTTTACGTTTTTGTCGGAACAGCAGATTATTTCCCCGCCGCTTTCGATGTCAAAGATTAATCCGAGCCTGCCGTCGCCGGATACCCAGACGCGATTTATCAGCCCCTGATAGAGGGTATGGACCGCTATGACGTTTCTTCCCGGCTTTATATAATCGGTGATATCAAGCTCGTTGTAGTAATATTTGAAGCTGAAAGCCGGAGCCGGTCCCTGGGAGACATATCTGCCGTTTATATAAAGCTTGTAATAGTCGTCCGCCGTTATATAAATTACGGTTTTTTTCGGTTTTTCCGCCCGAAATTCCGCGCGGTATAGCACGTGGAGATTCTCCGGAACGCCTGTTTTCGGAATTTCGTATTTCTGAAGCTGGCGGTGAAAGACATTTACCGGCTTTATATCGGAATATTCCGGCAGAGTGATAAATTTTCCAGTAAATTTATGTGACATTGCACCTACTGTCCTTTCTTCGATTTCGGGAATGCGGCAGCGCAGCAAATCATAACCGCGCGTATTTCCGCGTTTTTTCGGATTTTCTGAAGAAATAGATTATAAGTATCGCGCAGACGAGCCAGCCGAGCGGATATCCCATGATTACCGGAACGACTTCGTTCGCTATATAATTCGTCATGACATAGAGATAGATCTGGCGGAAAACTACGAAGGAGAAAAGCATTATAAACATTGGTGCTTTCGCATCGCCGGCGCCCCGCATGACGCCTATCAGCACGTCATACACGCAGATGATCAGATAGCAGGGGGACATTACCCTGATTATAAGAGTGCCGAGTTCGACAACTTCCGGTTTTGCATTAAAGAATGCGACCAGCTGGGGCGCGAACACCATTACCGGGATCATTGCTATTCCGAGTGAAACAAAGGAAAGCAGCTGCGCGACTCTTATGCCGGATTTGACCCTTTCGTCGTCTCCGATGCCGATATTCTGACCGACAAATGTCGTCGCCGCCACGCTGACCGCGCGCATCGGCAGCATCATGACCGAATCGATTTTGCCGTATGCAGTCCAGCCGGACATAGTATCGGCGCCGAAATAATTTATATAAGACTGAACGAAGATATTCGAAAACGATGTTATCGCCATCTGAAGCCCCGCAGGAATGCCGATACTTACGATTCTTTCGAATTTTTCACGGTCGAATCTGAGACGGCTCAGCTTTAGTTTGACACAGGTATCTGTCCGTATAAGCGTTATTATCACAAGCAGAGCGGAGACCCACTGCGATATTATTGTTGCCCAGGCAACGCCGGCGACACCCATATCGAAAACCAGGACAAAGATTAGGTCTCCCACAATATTAAGCGCGGCGGAGATTGTCAGGAAGATAAACGGACTGCGCGAGTCGCCTATCGCCTGCAATATCGCCGCTCCGATATTATATAACATGAGTCCGGATATGCCCGCAAAGTAAACCCTCAGATAAGCGAGCGACTCGGGCATAACCTCCGGCGGCGTCTTCATCATATTAAGGAAAAAAGGAGTCAGCAGAACTCCGGCGGCAGTTGCCGCAACCGCAAAAACCGCGGTCATGATAATCGCGGTATGCACCGTTTTGTTTACATCCTCCTCGTCTCCCGCGCCGAAATGCTGAGACACGACAACGCCGGCGCCGCTTGAAAGACCGAGAAAGAAGCCGATAAGCGCGTTGATTATGGGTCCCACCGAGCCGACGGCAGAAAAGGCTTCGTTTGAAACATAATTTCCGACGACCCAGGTATCCACCATGTTATACAGCTGCTGAAAGATGTTGCCGAGTAAAATAGGCAGCGCAAACGTAACAAGCAGGGGCAGAATCCGCCCCTGCGTCATATTCATGCTTTTTTGACCGAATAATGCTCTTTTTTTGACTGACACCTTGGTTCTCCAATCCTGCAATTTCGATGACTTGTCACATTTTCAAAGAGACAAAATGTCAAGGCTGAAAGAGTTTTGCCGCTTTATATAATATTAACCGGCAAGCGCTTCGACGGTTTTCGCCATCTCCGATTCGATTTTTGACATCTTCTTTTCAATGGTGGAAGCGATATTCGGATTGCCTTTTGACAGATAATCAGAGACCGTGTCGGCTACTCCTCCCCATCCGAAGACGGAAGTCAATTCAAAGGCTCCGGTATCGAATATCAGCTGCAGCATTTTCGAGCTCTCTTCGTCGCGGATGTATTTAAAGTCGAGGGTTACTTCCGAGTAAGCCTGTCTGAGCCCTTCATAAGAACGGGCGCAGAGATTTTCAAGGATTATGCCGGTACGGTCAAGATCGGTGTTGGTAACCGGAACCGCCATGCAGGCTGAAAAGCTGGCGATGAGCGAAGAATATTCCTGCTGCGTTTCGTCGTATTTCGGGAATGGAACGACTCCGAATTCGGCGTCCATATCGCGGAGTTTCTTCAGCGAACCGATCGGCTCGACATAAAACAGGGTGTGACCCGTGAAGAATACGCCGTGGAATCCGTTGTTATATTTATTTGTGTTGGCAGTTCTTCCCTCAAGGCAGACAAGATCCTTATCGCCGAATATTTTCTCCGCCGCGGCGCTGTATCGGCTGATGAAAGCTTCGCCGGTGACATTTATGGTAGGCAGGTCGTTGTCGTCTTTGCCCGACAATCTTACGCCGGTGCCGATCATAAACGGAAGTCCGCCGCCGCCGTGCAGCGAGACTCCCATCATGTCGTCTGCCGTGATCTTGCCGTCGCCGTCAATATCTGCCGTGACCGCTGCCATCAGCTCATGCATCGCGTCGAGAGTCCATTTGCCGGAATCGACAAGTTCATACGGGTCGGCAAGGGAGTTTGCATCGATCACGCTTTTGTTAAAGCCGGTCATCCAGAAGGATTCTTTGAACATAAGGTGCAGGTCGCCGATGAGAATATGCTTATTGCCGCCTATCGAAAGGCTGTCGTTCGCTTTTGCATACCACCACGGCTTTTCGATTGCTATATTGGTAAGCTGTTCTATCGGAATAAGCTTACCTTCAACCGCAAACGGAGTCTGGAACTTCGATTCGTTCCAGAATGCGTCATAAACCGGGTCGCCCGCGCTGATCAGTTTTTGCATGGTGGCGGTAACTTCGTGCCATTCCTGCATCTGCTCGACCATATTGATGTTCAGATCCTGTTCGACGAGAGCATTGCGGTTGTATATGGCGTCATTGACCGGTTCGCCGTTCAGTTCCTCGGCGAACATCGTTGTCATGGCAAAATTCGAGATGTTATTCAATATCCTGAATTCATAACCGCCGAAATCGCTTTTCGGCAAGTCGGCGTATATATCCGTCTCGGTCTCGGCAATAACGGCGTCTGCCGTCACATCCGCTGCGGTATCCGCGCCCGACGGCGAACCTGACGGACCTCCGCAGGACACAAGGAGAATAACCAGCAATACGGACAAAATCTTTGCCGATAATATTCGGTTAATCATTTTTTTACCTCCATTTTAAAAACTTATCTTATTTTCAGCTTACTGTAATTGAATTATATCAAATTGATACCGATATGTCAAGACATATCCTGTTTTTATTAAGAAAAGTTCAGACTCGCAGGATGCTGCCTTGCGGGTCTGATAAAGGGTAAAACAGAATTAAATGAGTTGTTTTCTTGCCCGGATCGGATATCGCTTCACTCGTTTTCTGCCGTTTCCTCTTCCTGGTCCGAATCCGAATTTTCTTCGTTTATCGTGCGCCGGACATGGCTCATCGTGACCGGAGTCATATTGAGGAAGGAAGCGATATATTTATGGCTTATTTTCGATAGAAGATCCGGATAGCTCTCGAGGAACCATTCGTATCTCTCCTTTGCGCTGTATGCGTAGAGGATATGAGTATGCTCCCACTGAATGGCAAACCAGTCGTTTATCAGGCTGCGCGCCAGTTCAAGCATCGCGGGATACATCTGGATCAGATCCATGATCTCATTTATTTCGAAACGGTAAAGGTGGCTTTCGGTCAGAGTTTCGTTGTAAACTCTTACACCCGCCATCCGGGGAGACAGCATGGAGGCGTTGGAATAAAAAGGCTGACCGCGCCTGTATACGAAGTTCGTTGTGATCTCCGTTCCGTCCTCCTCACAGGTGTAGGCGCGGATTATCCCGTCTTCGAGCACATAAAGACTGACCGAGCCGCTTATATCGAAGGTGGTATGCTTACGGACGGTGATAGGATCCGCCAAAGAGGTGATCTTCATCCTCAGATATTCATCCGAGATGCCGTATGAATCGAGAATCTGTGAAAGCTTTGCCATTCTTTTATACCTTCCTTGCCTGTCGGTATTTTATATCATCTGATTTATTGATAATATAATTATACACATATCGAGATTTTTTTCATTAAAGTAAATTAATAATATGGGGTATGATTCAATGAACGATTTGTTACTTTTTATTACATGAAAAATTAAATGTCGTTAACATTTAACCCCCGATTTAATAAAAATTAATAATGTGTGTTATCTCACCAATCATGTAACATCGCGATATCTTTTTTTGTACACTTTTACTTTGACCGGATTTTACTTGGATTTAAGGTTTAACCAATAAATCATCGTCCAAATAATGTTTGACCTTTTGCCGGATTTGTAGTATAATGGTAAGGTAAACAGATGCATCGGCGGTGACTGTGATGAACAACCTTTTCGACGGACTTAATGCGGATCAATTAAGAGCGGTAACGGCAACCGAGGGATATCTGCGGGTAATCGCGGGAGCCGGTTCCGGAAAAACAAAAACGCTTACCCATCGCTACGGATATCTTGTCAAAGCTGCCGGGATACATCCGTCAAACGTCCTCTGCGTCACCTTTACCGCCAAAGCCGCCGGCGAAATGAAGCGGCGGGTGCGGGAGCTTGTCGGCGACGGATATGACAATTCGCTTATCACGACTTATCACGGATTCTGCGTCCGGGTGCTCAGAGGGGATATACACCACCTTATGTGGCCGGAAAGCTTTGCCATAATCGACGAATCGACCAAGCGCAAGCTGCTTTCCGAGATTTATTCCGAAGAGGATATCCGGATGGATCAGACGACCTATGAAAGAGTCGTCGCGGCGATGCATCGGCTGAAATCCTCCGAAGAATATGTCCGTCCGATGGTTGACGGACGCCCCGAAGATGTCGCATTCAACGATAAAATCAGTACCGACGGACTCGATATCCATATTATCCGCAGGTTTCTAAAAAAACAAAAGCAGATATACGGTCTCGATTTCGACGACCTGATATCTTTTACCTTTTCGATTTTCGGCTCTTTCCCGGAAGTCGCGCAGAAGTGGGCGGAGCAGCTCTATTACATAGAGGTCGACGAATTTCAGGACAGCTCGAAGCGTGAGCTGAGACTTATCAAAACCCTATGTTCTGCTCACAAAAATCTTTTCGTAGTCGGCGACCCCGACCAGAATATTTACGAATGGCGCGGGGCGGATATGTCCATCATAGTAAATTTCGAGCAGAATTTCCCCGGCGCGGAAACGATAACGCTCAACCGCAACTATCGCTCAACCGGAAATATCCTTTCTGCGGCAAACGCGCTGATCGCGTACAATACGAACCGGGTCAAAAAGGACCTTTACACCGAAAGCCCTCCCGGAGAGCCGGTCAGATGGCTGCATCTGCGCACCGAGGAGGAAGAAGGCAAAGCCATTTCGTCTGAGATAAAAAAGCTGATCTCCCAAGGGTTCAGCTATCGAAACATCGCAATATTGTATCGCGCGGGATTTCTCTCCCGTTTTGTGGAAGCCGCTCTCGGCGCTGCTCATATACCGTATGAGCTTTACGGTTCGGTCAGATTCTACGAACGGATGGAGATAAAAGACGCGCTGGCTTATATGCGGCTTATCGTCTCAGATGACGACGAGGCTTTTGAAAGGGTAATCAATCTTCCCCGGCGGAATTTCGGCAAAAGCCGCCTTGCCGCGCTCAAGGCGATGGCAGAAGAATCGGGGCAATCGCTGTTTGCGGCGCTGAAAGCCTCGATTGATAACAAACTGTTTTCCTCCACCGGCGTTCCCGGATTTGTCGAGCTTATCGATTCGCTCCGTAAAGAGAAAGACAATCTGTCGGTGTCGGCTTTGCTCGGCGAAGCGCTCGGGCGATCCGGATATGAGGACTACATCCGCGCGGCGGGAAGCATGGAGCGGCTTGACAACTTAGCCGAGTTAAAGCGCTCGCTCTGGAACAGAGAACAGGCTTGGGGGGGAGAAAATGACCCCCTCTCAGTGGCTGGACCTTATCGACATCGAAGCTGCGGAGGAAAAGGATTCCGACTCGGACAAAGTGAAATTGATGACGATACACGCCGCCAAGGGGCTTGAATTCCCTGCGGTATTTGTCGTCGGGATGACCGAGGGCATTTTCCCGTCGTCAAGAACCCTTGAGGAACGCAAGAACGAAGGGCTTGAAGAGGAAAGAAGGCTCTGCTTCGTCGCGCTGACGAGAGCGCAAAAACAGCTCTTTCTTACCGATTCCGAGGGCGGCGAAGAAGACCGGCGAAAGCGTCCGTCAAGGTTTCTTTACGATATTGGGGAAAACAATCTGGTCAGAACCGGCGAGATATCAAAGGAGCTGCAGAACAAATTGACGTCGGCCGCCGGTGTTGATACAGCCGATTCCGCATCCGGGCTTTCGCCGGGTGCCCGGGTGAATCACCCCATTTTCGGTGAAGGAACAATCGAGCGGAAAGACGAGCGAAAAAACGTATACTATATCCGCTTTGACAACAAAGGCGAGGTGCGTCCGGTAAGCGCAGACTATGATTTCGCCGCCTGGAGCGGGATCGGCGAAGCGTCGGACAAAGCCCTTGAGAAAGCGGAAAGCCGCAAGATCCTTCCGGGAGCGTCGCCGAGTGCAAAAGCAGAAACAAAACTGCCTGAACTCCCGTCAGCCGAGCCTGTTTCAGCCGAATCACTCAAACCTGAAAAGCCGACGGAAAAAGAATCTTCCGAAATCTCAACAAAAAACAAAAACGATACAGTCAAAGCCGAAACAAATAAGCCGGATAAGAATGATAAAAAAGAAGATCACGCTCAGATAAAGTTTTCGCTCGAAAGTATCGAAGAAGAAACTGAAACAGAAGAAACATCGATAGAAGCGGCCGAATACCAAGACGAACCGACCGAAACCGAAGAAAAGACAGATCCCGAAGCCGCAATTCCCGCAAGATACCGGAATGCCGAATTGATGGAAGAGCCGTCGGACGGCGAGACCAACCTCTGGAAGCGGAATGACGTTCCGCACAGCGGCTGGTATTGCACCGGTGTAATCGATCTCGGCGCGCCTGTCGGCACCTGCCGGATGTGCGGATATCAAATAATAAGATATGTCCACGTTATGCGGCATAACGAATATCCGCGCGCGATCGGCGCAGGATGCATCTGCGCCGGCAATATGGAGGGCAGCGCCGAAAACGCCAAAAAGCGGGAAAACGATTATAAAAACCGTCTCAGACGCAGAAAAAGCTTCCTGAACACGAAATTCAAGAGAAGCCGCAGCGGAAACAGTTATTTCAAATACAAGGGCGAGATTGTAACCGTAATCGAAGACAAGTTCAATCGGGGATTTTTCAAAACCGTTTATAAGGGCGGCTTTTCCCTGCCCTTTGACAGCGTCGAAAATGCGCTCTCCGCGCTTTTTGATCAGATCGACCCCTGGGATTACCGCGATAATTGAAGTATTTTCACATATTTCATCCGGCTGCGTTGACTTAACGCCGCCTTTGTGCTACAATGTTTTTAAGAGAATTTTATTACAGTTTATTTCCGAAAGGATATAATATAAATGCCTTCAGTTGCTTTGCCAAGCCTTTTGTTCTGCAAATCGAGCGCCGACTGTCCCAAAATCGATTCTGAGGTATTCGCAGACGTCCGGCTTACCTCGCTATTGCCCCCGAACACCCTTGACGCCGTCGGCTATATTCTCGGTGAGGAAGATATCATCGCCCGCCGCGAGATATTCTCATGTCTTCAGGACACGGGATTCAGAAGCCGCATGAGCGCGCTCAAAGAATCCGCCGAAGAAGCGGGCAGGTTCGATGAATTTTACAACGCCGCCCGTTCCGAAAGCGAGCGGGATATCATCTTCGTCTCCCTGATGAAAGCCGTTCTGGAGTTTTACAGGCTCGCTTCGGCTCTCGGCGGCGACGGAGCGCTTCTCTCCCGCTTCAACGACTTTTTTTCGACACAGGTGAATATGAGCTGGTTCCGCGAAACTTCCGATTCGCTCGAAAAGACATATCCGCTTGTCACATCGGTTCTGTACAACCGCATCTGCCTGATGACAAAAGGCGAAAACATCCGTGTCCGCGACAAGGGAAAGCGATCATATTTATCGATCATCTCGGAATGCGCGGAAAATCTGGGGCTCGAAAAGCCCTCCCGGCAGCCGACGCCGCCGGCGCCGCTCTCGATAAATATAATCGAGGGTATTGTCAAAGCCGCGCCCGACGAGTTTGCCGCCTTCTCGGAATTCCGGCGGACAAGGATGCCTTTTTACGACAGAACTCTGCTTTCATATATTTCTCAGCTCGGATTTTATCTCGGTTTCGTTTCGGTGTTCGACCGCGTTACGGCGGCGGGGATTCCGCTAATTTTCCCGATGATATCCGATGAAAAGAAATTTGATATAAAAGACGCTTACGACATAACCCTGCTTGCAAAAGACAGCCTTAAGATAGTTCCGAACGACGTTATCTTTACCGAAAAAGAGCCGTTCTTTTACCTTACCGGCGCAAACGGAGGCGGAAAGACCACTTATCTCCGCGCGGTGGGAGTTGCGGCGCTGATGTTCTCGATAGGCTGCCCGGTCGCCTGCGAGAAGGCGGAGATAAGCATACCCGGCGGTATTTTTACTCACTTCCCTCGGGATGAGCGTTTTGATTCGAGCGGACGTTTCAACGATGAGCAGAACCGCGTCGACCGGATACTTGAAAAAGCAGACGGGCGCTCAATCGTCCTTCTCAACGAAACCTATTCCGCCACTTCGGAAGACAGAGCCGTTACCCTGACGGCCGCGCTCGGAGCAAGGCTGTTCAAGACCGGCGTCTTCGGGCTTTACATAACTCATCAGCACGGAATCAGCCAGACCAAAGTGCCCTATCTCAATGTCATAGTCGATGTCGCGGCGAACAACCGACGCACCTATAAGGTCGAGCGCCGCCGCGCCGACAAGAGCAGCTATGCCCGGGATATCCTCGAAAAATACAAGCTTACCCGGGAGCACCTGGGCGAACGCTTCGGCGAAGTATAATAAAGACAAGAAAATCATATTTCGGGAGTTATAACTTGAAATTCAGTATACTTTACAGAGAACCGGAAAAAGGCGGGCGCAGCGAAGTCTTTGATCTGGCATACGAGCTGTCGCTCGACCGCGCCGTCCGCAGACTCATACCCGACACGAGACGGGCCGATTATTTTTTGGGCGTCCTCACCCGGCCGCTGACCGATGTCTCTTCGATAGTTTACCGCCAGCAGATACTCCGGGATTTTATCGACTTCCCCGAACTTTACGATGAGCTGCGGACGCTGTTTTCCCGTTACGACCGCGTGCGCGCCGACTGGCAGGGAATGCGCTCGGGAGCTCATCCTCAGTCGGGGGCGATCAACCGCCGCGCGCTGCTTGACTATACGTTTGCTTCGCTTAAAGTTACGGCGATGTTTCCGAAAACCCTTCTCTCTTTCTACACTTCATTCGCCGACGCGATATCAAAATACGAGGTGCAGAGCGAGGGGCTAAAGGGGATCGCCGAATACTGCCGCGAAATGCTTGAAAACGACAGCCTCAACGAGATAGAACGGATATCCGCTCTTTTCAGATACAAGACTCCGAAGGATTTTGAATTTTCCTCTCTTGCCGAGCTTGATCAGGCTATCCGTCTCGTCTCCTGCGACCTCTGCGACATTGAGGAAATCGATGAAAAGCCGGTAAATCCGCTGGTTAAATTATTTACGCGCAAAAAGACCGGGGAAACACCGATCTTTGACATTGAAAGCGATGAGGCGACGGTCGACGACGCGCTTTATATTTCGAACGAATCGCTCAGACGCATCGATGCGGCGCTTACTTCGGTTACCGCCGGGATTTACGACGTCTTTTTCGGTCTTTCGGCCGAGATGGTCTTTTACGACGCGGCGCTTGATATAATCCGCAGCCTCGATGAGCTTGATATTGACTATGTATTCCCCACGGTGCTGCCGCCCGAGGAAGACGGCTTCCGGCTGATAACGCTGCGCGACTTCGCGCTGATAATTGAGGAAAAAAACGGCGCCGATATAATCCCGCGGGACGCCGCGCTTTTGAAATCGTCCGACGGTTTTCTGATACACGGCAAGAGCAACACCGGCAAGACCTCGCTTTTGCGCAGCATCGCGATAGCGCATATCTTCGCGCAGGCGGGACTGCCGGTAACGGCAAAATCCGCCGAACTTTCGATACGCCGGGGGCTTTACGCGCATTTCAGCTCCGCCGAAGAGGACTTCCGGGCGGGAGACACCGCCGGGCGGTTTGAGGGCGAAGTACAGCAGATGGCGAGGATAATCGACGGCGTCGAGGAACATCCGTATTCGCTGATACTTCTGAACGAAACCTTCCAGACGACCTCGTATACGGAAGGCGCGGAAGGAATGTGGGACATCCTTGACACCCTTCATCTGGTCCGGGCAAAATACATATTCGTCACCCGAATGAATAAGATGTTTGATTTTATCGACCGCGAAAGAGTCGGGACCGTTGAAATGACAAAAGAATTCCCGAGGTATAAGAGTCCCGCGGAGATCTCCGGCGCTGGAGCGCGGGAAAATCCGGCATATATTGAAGGAACAACCGAATCATAAATCAAACGGAGGTATCAAAATGCGCGCCTTTAACAGTGTATGTACCTATTATGTCGCCCCTTCGGGACCCAACCTTACCGGTCAATGCCCCGAAGTGCGGGCGAACGGCGACGGTCCGTTCGGCTCAATTCACGCCGCGATCGAAGCTATTGCCGAGCTTCGCCGCTCCGGAGTCAATCAGCCGATAACCGTCAGACTGCTTCCCGGCGAATACCCGCTTGGCAGTGCTCTTGAGATAGGACCGACGATAACCAACGTAACATTCGAAAGCTACGACAAGTGCAATCCCGCCCTTATAACCTCAGCTCCGAAGCTTGAGGGCTGGCAGAATGACAGCTTCAACGGGATTCCCTGCGTTTCCGTCGCGCTGCCCGAACTCAAAGACGGAACGCTTCGTTTAAAAGACTTTTTTGTTAACGGCGAGCGCGCCAAAAAACCGCGCTTCCCCGCCGAAGGCACCCTTAAGATAGCGGACATCGACAACCACAACACCGCGCTTTTTGCTCCGTCCAAATGGTTTGAGGCGGAAAAATCTGCGCTTGACGGCATCAGCTGCAAAAGCATTCTCGAAGCTGAGATCAGATTCAACCACTTCTGGATAGACGAGAAATCACCGGCAGAAGCTTACGACCCGGAAAGCTGCCGTATCACCCTGCGTTATCCCTCGACGTTCACTCTAACCAACAACTTCGGCTTTTATCTTGAAAACGTCGCCGAAATGTTCGGCAATAAGGGCGAATTCTATCCCGATACCGAAAACGGCAAGCTTTATTACATCCTGCGCGACGGCGAAGACAAGGAAACTCTCGACGCCCGCATCCCCCGCTTCGGAACCCTGCTCAGATTCAAGGGCAGCGCCGACAATCATGTCAAAAACATCCGTTTCCGCTCCCTGAAATTTGCTTATACAACCTCCGACTACAATCCCTCCGGCGTTCACGGCGCGGAACCTGTTCGGCTGGCGTCCGACGCGCAGGCAGCCTCCAATTGCCCGGGAACGATTGAGTTCGAATACGCTAAAAACTGCGCGATCGCAAAGAGCTGTATAGTCAACTACGGTCTTTACGGCGTATTTATCGGAAAAGGCTGCTCGGAGATCCGCGTTGCCCGCTGCTATTTCTACGACGGCGGAGCCGGCGGCGTCCGGATCAACGGCGCTGCGGCAGGCGGCAGCGAATCCGATTTCACCCACGACAATACCGTCGCCGACTGCGTGATAAAGCACTGCGGGCGGGTCCATATGGCCGGCTGCGGCGTTATCATAATGAACGGCTTCAACAACCGGATCGTTCATAACGAGATATCCGATTTATATTACACCGGCATATCCTGCGGATGGGTCTGGGGATACACTCCGTCGATCTCCCGCGACAATCTGATACTCAAAAATCATATCTTCAATCTGGGTCAGGGCGAACTTTCCGACATGGGCGGCGTTTATCTGCTCGGCGCAGCTCCCGGCACCGTTGTTTCCGGCAACATAATCCATGACATAAAGAGCCAGAATTACGGCGGCTGGGCGCTGTATACCGACGAAGGTTCGGCTTATGTCACACTCGAAAACAACATCTGCTACAATTGCTCCGACAACTGCTACCACCAGCATTACGGACGGATGAACGTCGTCCGCAACAATATCTTTGCCTACGCGGGCGGGCAGCTCTGCCGCGTGTCCCGCTTCGAACGGCATCTTTCGATAATTTTCGAACAGAATATACTCCTGACCGACGGCTGCCCGATTTACGGCATTTCCGAACGGCACTTTGACTGTTCCACCTTCGGCTGCGGAAATAACCTTATCTGGTCGGAAAAGGGAGCGCCCGTTATGTTTGACAGAGGAGGCAAATCGCTTACCCTTGACGATTTCAAGGCGCAGGGGCTTGAAAATGATTCGGTCATCGCCGACCCGAAATTCGCCGATCCCAAGAATTACGATTTCACCCTTGCCTGCGATTCTCCCGCTTATTCGATGGGATTTGCCGAGATAGATACAAGGGATGTAGGACCGAGAAAAGCGTAAAAGCATTTAACACGTTCCGGGCGTCTTGAGACGCCCGGTTTTTTTATTATAATCCGAAAGAGAAGATAACCGTTTACCTTATCTTTGTAAAAATTTAGTTTGTTAATCTAAATGTATAATTTTACACTTGATTATTATGAACTTTTGTGGTATATTATATAAATGTAACAAGCGAATGGGTTGTAAATGCAAATAAAATAATCAGGAGGATATATCATGAAAAACACTTTCAGCTTGACAATTCGCAGTATTTTAAGCTTTATCCTTGCCGCGGCATTATTGGCAGGCGTTCTTGCGTCCTGCGGCGGCGACAGCAAACCTGCCCCTGGCGGCGCAGGAGCAGACGGCGCAAATCTTGCCGCCGAACCGGAAGTCGAAAAGCTTTATCTCGACGATCTGCCGGAAAGAGAGGATTTGGGCGGATACAAAGTCCGGCTTCTGACCTCTGACAAGAGAAGCTTTGAAGCCCTTGAAGACGCGATCGACGTCACCGACGTCGAAGTCTACAAGCGTCAGCTGCTTGTCGAAGAGCGGTTCAATGTAGTTATCGATACAATAATCGACGATAACTGGGGCACCAACGCAACAACACTGAAAAATTCGGTATTGGCCGGTTCGGACGACTATGACATCTACGCCTGCTATGGCTACTGGTCGATAGGCCTTGCCACCGAAGGCATCATGATGAATCTCAAGACCGCCCCCAACCTCAATCTTGACAACCCATACTGGGGCGCAAAATTCAACGACGCCATGGCGTATAAGGACTATATGTACTGGATCACCGGCGATATCGCTCTTTCCTATACCGACGGCATTTACGCGACCTATGTAAACCTGATGAAGTTCGCCTCGAAATACAGCGGGGAGAATATCTATCAGATCGTTAAGGACGGCAAATGGACGCTTGACAATCTCTTCGCCTATGCCGACGGCGCTTATGAAGACCTCAACGGCGACGGAAAAGAGAACCAGGGCGACTTCTTCGGCTACTCCTATTCCAAGGAAGACATGATTGACGGAATGTCGATGGCCGCAGGCGTAAAATATACCACCCGCGACGCCGACGGCGTACCGCAGCTTTATATTACCAAGGATAACACCGCCGTAACTTTCGCCGAAAAGCTGGCTAAGATCGGAACATCAAAAGCCACCTTCCTTGCAAACAGCGACGACGGCGCTTCTATGGCGAAACTCTTCTCCGACGGACTTGCGCTTTTCATAGTCGGACGCATAAACTACGCCGCCACCAAGATGCGCGACATGCAGGACGACTTCGCGATAATCCCGGCGCCGAAGCTCAACGAGGAGCAGAGCACCTATCTTACAACCCTGCACGACGGAACCACCCTTATCGGCTTGCCGAAGACGATTTCCGACCAGGGACTCAATGTATCAACCTATGTGCTCGAGGCTATGGCAGCGGAGAGCAGCCGCTCGCTTACCCCGGTTTATCTTGACGTCGCTCTGAAAAACAAATACACCCGCGACGCCGACTCCGCCGACATGATTGACCTCATCCGCGAAAACATCATATCCGACTTCGGATTCCTTTACACCGAAACCGGAATGAACAACTTCTTCCGCTCATATGTGGTCAAGGGCGAGGGCATCTCCTCAATTATCGCAAAATCAGAGAAGATGTGGTCAAAGACACTTGATAAGATCATCACTAACCTTGAAGCAAACGCAGGCTGATAAAAGAAAAATAATGGCTTACCCCGGTTGTCAACTGGCAAGACCAGTAACAACCGGGGTTTAGAATATCAATCAATCAAATAGAGCAACATATCTTATCTTACAATATGACATTTCTCATAGATAATCTACCGCACTAAAATATGTATTTTGAGCGCCTGATATAGCATCAATTATAATACCGCCAATTTCTATAATATAGTATCCCTCTGATGTCCAATATATATTCCTACCCCCATCAATAACACTTGCATTAACATTGCTTGCTATATAATAGTATGATCCGGTTCCGGGAGTACAACTGCATGAAGAAACATAAACCCATCTTGTTTGTCCCATTGCCGTAACATTCGCTGTTGCATAAGCAATAGGTTTAGATAATGAAATCCTCTTTTGAATAAGTTTTTCATGTTCTTCTTGTATCGAGTTGTATTGCATATTTTCAATGCCATAAATAATATTTTTTTCTCTTGTTTCCTCCGTAATTCTATTCACCACAGGTAATATCTTTTCATTAAAATACCTTAGTTTTCTCTCAACTTCATCAAGGAAAGATCGAGTATAATAAGCTCCCCTAATCGCTACAGATTTATCTTCTCTGATTTGGAAATTGCTCCCATATACAGAATTGATAAAATCAATAAGAATTTCACAAGATTCAACCGGCAGCAAAGCGAGTTTATCACCTTTTGTTTCCGGATACAAAAAATCAACAAAAGATAGGATTTTTTTTGGATCAGTTATAGTCGTGTTTGCAAATATAGCACTCGAAGTATTGACGATGATTGCTAATGTTATAATAACAAAGGCAACTTTTCTTAAAGATTTCATTTCATAACCTCTTTCATAATTCCATATTTGATATTTATTGCAATTTTCCCTGTTTATTATGATATATTTTCGGCGATTTTAAGTATCTCGGTTTGGCTGGCATATAATCCTACAATAGTATATTCATAGTCGTCGACGAAATATAACGCGATTTTCGAACCGTCGCTGAACAATATCGCCGATATTCCGTTTCGAATCGTTATTTCTTCACGGGTCGGATATTCTCCGTACAGGGTATGTTCGCGTTCCTTATAGTTTAGCTTAACGATCATAATATATTCCTCACCCTTTTTTAAAAGAACATATCTGTGACCGTTTTCATTCCCTTCTTCGGAAATAACGAAACCTTCGGGAATATAACCAAAGCTGATGGGTATGCTGTCTTCGCTGTGTTCACCGCCGCTTAATATGCCAACAACAACTGACTGATCGTATACCTGGGTCATAATCTTATAGAAAAAAGCGCGAACCGGAGGCAGAGACACAACAAACAGCAATGCTGCGGCAACCACTGTTACTGCAATAATGCGTTTTCTTATCGAGACCGCTATTTTTTTCTGCCTTTCTGTAAGTTTCTTTTCAAAATCTTGTTTGATCTGATCCGTATCGATTAATTGTATATAATCGACTTCTTCGGTTTCAATCATATTTTCTTCATCAATTTCCGTCGCTGCCGAATATAATATCTTCATAAACTTTCTGTCATTCATGTTTTTCTTCAATCATCCTCCTTAAGAATTTCAAGGCTTTCTGCATATGGTTCCTGAGTGTAGATGCATTTATACCGAACATCCTTGCTATGTCGGATGACTTCATGCCGTCTACATATCTCATCAAGACCATCTCCCTTGTTTCGTCATCCAGTTTGTTAATAGCTTCTTTCATAACAATTATCAATTCCGCATCAGGTTCAACCTCCGTTTCTTTATTCAATTCAACACTATGATTAACATCTTTGCCGCTGAGATAATCCGGCAATTCTACTGTTTCACGTATCGATTTTCTTTTTTGATTGTTTATAACTACCGTGTTTGAAATCCGGTACAGCAGTTTTAAGTGGGCGTCTTCTGGATAACGCTTAAACATATCGAGATAATCTATCGCGCGGAGCCATGTGTCCGACGCGCAGTCTTCGGCATCAAAAGTGTTTCCCACCTTTCTTATTATGTGTCTTATAATTTTTTCCGAATATCGCTCATACAGAGAGCGAATCAATTCATTATCACTTGTTTTTTTCCAAAATGCAGACAACAGACAGCTCCTCCCCGTTCAGAGTCTTCTACTATATATAACAGTTGAGATCGGATTTTGTCCTGCTTTTTTCGACAATATATTGTAAACATTTTGTTTCCGATAATTTCTGCGATTTTATTACAATAATATGATTGAATTAGCTCCCGAAATATATTATTATATATACAGGAGATTATTATTGACATGAATATTAACAGTAAAATCCCCGGATATGTCCTTCGCGCCTTTGATTCGCTGCGCTTACGCGGCATCCCTGCTTATCTTGTCGGCGGGTGTGTGCGTGATCTGATGCTCGGCTCGTCGGTTCACGACTGGGATATAGCCGCCGGCGCGCCTCCCGAAGATATCGCCGCCTGTTTTGAAGGATTCAGGCTGATACTTGACGGGGTAAAGCACGGCACGGTTGCAGTTATCATAGACGGGCAAAAACTCGAAATCACCGCCTTTCGCGGGGAAGGCGGATATTCGGACGGACGCCATCCCGATTCGGTTTTCTTTGTTCCGGATATCGAATCGGATCTTATAAGGCGTGACTTTACGATAAACGCGATGGCGCTGCCGGTCGATTCCGGCGGTTATATAAATCCCGGAAAAATAATCGATCCCCTCGGCGGCATGGCGGATCTCCGGGCAAAACAAATCCGCGCCGCAGGCGATCCCGCTGCGCGGTTTTACGAAGACGGTTTGCGCATCATCAGGGCGCTCAGATTTTCCTGCCGTCTCGGTTTTGAAATCGAAGCCGAAACTTCGGCGGCTGTCCGTTCCTGCCGGCAAATGCTAAGCCGGGTCAGCCGCGAGAGGACAGCCGAGGAGTTTTATAAAATTCTCCTCTGCCCTGCCCCCGGAAAGATATTATCCGAATACGGCGAAGTTTTTACTGCCGCCGTCGGCGCCGAACCTGCGAATACCGACTTGATTGATTTATCCGACGCCGATTTCGTCACACGATGCGTTATGCTTTTCGGAGATTCGACGGCGGATGTTCTTTACGGGCTGAAACGGCCGAAATCCGAGATCTCCTCCGGAAAAGCCGTATCGGAGGCGCTGACGGCGCCTTACGTCAGCATACACCGCCGTCTTATTGACCTTGGGTACAAAGACACCCGCAGGCTCATCGATGTCTCCTATACCCTCGGCAGGCTCTCTCTGCGCGAATCACGGGAGATGATATCGGAAGCCGACGCTCTTATCGAAGCCGGCGCTCCGCTCAAGGAATCTCAGCTCGATGTTTCAAGCGAAGAACTTATTGCGCTCGGTTATACGGGCGCGCGGCTCGGAAAACTCCGGCGGGAGCTGCTCTATGCGGTCGCCGACGGAAGGACCGGCAATTCGCGTGATAAACTTATCGATTATATAAACAAAACAGAGCCCCGATGATTCGGAGCTCTGTTTTTACGTTATTTTGTTTTTTGAAATACTCTCAAAGTGTTACGCTATCTGCTGCATTTTTTATTATCTTTTTCTGCTCTTGGATACTGCTGCGGCTGCAGCTGAAAGAGCGGATATCGCAAACAGAATTGTAACAGGGTCTGCGGTCTTCGGGCTGACTACCGCGGGTGTATCGGCTGCTGCCGGCGCCTCGGCTACTACCGGTGTATCGGCTGCTGCCGGTGCCTCGGCCGCTGCCGGAGGTTCCGTTTCGATAACAGGCGCTTTGCCTGCAGGATCGCTTACAAGGGTAAACTGATCCCATTGATCAAGACTTGAGTTTACGCGCGCTCCGCCTTCTGTCATACCGTAACGGCATTGTGAACCTGTGCCGTCAAAGTCGAGGGTATTGAAGTCAAAAATGACTTTGTCGCCCGCTTTTCTCGGGAATGTCATTGCCCACTGGTCGGTTCCGCCCGCTCTGGTCCCGTTCAACGCGGTCCAGGGAAGTTTAATCTCTATCGTATAGGTATCGCCGTTTCGTGTGCCGTCAATGATAAATTGATTAAATGATGCGGGCATCGAGTCTTCCGCATCTCCGTCAAACGGATCGTAAGCCCAGGAGAAAGGAGTAACGCCGTCGGCATATTCGCAATAAAAATCGGTCCATATGCACGCGCCGCCGTACGTAGACTCAGCGGAGTCTTTACCTTCTGTCTGGGAATAATCTCCCGAAGGATTGATAAACAGCTGAAAACCGTCGCAGCGGATGGAATTATCTCTTGTATCCATAAAGGATTCCATCTTTTTAGGCGTCGGCGTCATATCGCCTTTGCAAACGCATGCAATATAGAAATTGTCAGGATCCCACATGGCATAAAAGTCCCATGTCGGATAATATTCGTCGGCGATACTGCTCTCCGTCTGAATATGAGGCGGGTTTGCTCCGTCAAGGAAGAAATGCCATGCATTTGCCCATTCCTCAGCATCAAAAACTCCGTCGATAACAGGTTCGGTCTGAGCCAAGGGTACATCAAAAGCGCCTGCGGCCTGCGCGGGAATACTCAATAAGCTTATAAGCAAAGCCAAGAGCATAATTGCAGTGATCTTTTTCATAGCAATATGTATGATTTAGTTCTAACTAAATCATAATCCTTTCAAATATTTACGCTCGCTTCATACGAAGGTGAAATCGATTTTGAGAAGTTGAAGGAGCGCAGCGACTAAGACTTTTCAAAATCGAGGCGCGTTGCGCCGAATGGGTGTTTTGTGGCATGATTGTGTTGAACACCTTGGACTTTTAAAGGTTTTCTGTCGCTCGATGAATTGGAAGGAGTGTATTGCAAAGGGTTTGCTTAGAATGTTTACAGGTTGAAAAGACGCTTTCTGAGATTTTTGATTTCAGGGAAGTTTACGCGGGTAAAACCATGCGGTACGGCGGTATTATCTTAAATTAATGAATGAGGCACTTCTCGGTATCTTTGTCGAAGATATGGAGACGGTTGTTCTCGATTGCGATCTTGATGCGGTCGCCGGCGCGAGCGGTCGAGCGATTGGAAACGCGGGCAACAAGGTTGATGTTGCAGCAGTTTACATACTGAAGAATTTCAGCGCCCATAAGCTCGGTTACGTCGATGTCGGCTTCAATGACAGAATCCGGGAAAGCGGTCATCGAAGCGGCGTCGTCATGCAGACATTCGGGACGGATGCCGATAACAACGTCCTTGCCGATATAATCCTTGATAGCGGGATCGGAAGCTTTTTCGGGAGCAATCTTGAAATAAGCGTATACCGGGTTGTTGAGGTCTTCCGGATCGCCGAACTTCGCATATACGCCGTCGGCGCGCTGCTCAAGAAACGCGTTGATGAAGTTCATCTGAGGAGTGCCGATGAAGCCGGCGACAAAGAGGTTGGTCGGATAGTCGTAGAGGTTCTGAGGAGTATCGACCTGCTGGATAAGGCCGTCTTTCATAACGACGATTCTGGTCGCCATGGTCATAGCCTCGACCTGGTCATGGGTAACATAAAGGAAGGTAGTCTGGAGACGCTTGTGAATCTTGGTAAGCTCGGTCCTCATCTGGGCGCGGAGCTTAGCGTCAAGGTTGGAGAGCGGCTCGTCAAGAAGGAATACCTTCGGCTCACGGACGATTGCGCGGCCGAGAGCAACACGCTGCTTCTGTCCGCCGGAAAGAGCCTTCGGGCGGCGGTCAAGCAGGTGAACAATGTCGAGAATACGGGCGGCTTCCTCAACGCGGCGCTTAATCTCTTCCTTCGGAGTTTTGCGGAGCTTAAGTCCGAACGCCATGTTGTCGAAAACGGTCATATGCGGATAAAGAGCGTAGTTCTGGA
>DUUJ01000016.1 GCA_012841635.1 Clostridiales bacterium
CATAGCTTCCGTCATCAAGCTTATCGACAAGCTTGATATTGCATCCGCCGGTGAAAGAATCGGCGCCGAGGGTTTGAGTATTGGTGAAAAAATGCCCGTAGCGGTCGCCTTCGTCGGCTTCGCCGTTGCCGTTGAGGTCGGAATAAACAGTCGAGCAATAGTATATCAGCTTATCAAGCGTCCAGTTACCTTCGTCGACCGTAGTGTAAACAGACTGCTCATCGGGATGCAGCAGCTCAAATGCCGTCCGGTCGAAGAACATGACGAAAGTTCCGGAAAGCACCGTCTGCGCAAGCTCGCCTATCGATGAATAAACCCGGCCGTTGTATTCGATAACATCGTGAAACGCGCGGTTCCACCAGGGCATATCAAAATCAAGATAAGAAAGCGAATTTAAGTCAAGATAAAATCCGCGCAGCACAAGCGACATGTTGTCATACATCATGTTCGCGACTATGTCGTAATCATCCGACCCCGAGGTCACCGATTTCGTTACCACGCTTCCGAATCCGCCGTGGCAGTTGACGTTCTGCGGGATATATTCAATGTCGCAGTTCAGCCGCTCCTCAACCTTAAGATTCCGCTCGTAAACCGCGTCGTTTACAACCTCGCCGTTCATGGAATCAGCGAAGAATTCGGATGCGGTATCGACATCTCCGTTTCGGGCGGTGAATCGGATCAAAGCGCCGTTGAGATCGATATCCGACGGAAGCGAATCTTTGAAGTTCGCCCGCAGATTTGCCGGCGTCGTCTCTTCGGCAGCGGTTGTCACTTCATCCGTCGCTTCAGCCGTCTGCGCGGGTTCATCCTTCCCGCCGCAGCCCGCAAAAGCGGAAATTATAATCAGCATAGCAAGAATTGCCGACAAAATGCGTGTGTTTTTCATAGCATATACCTCAAAGCGTAAGGTTTTATAATATTATGTAAATTAATTTATTCCATGGAAGCAAGTATCATATCGCTAACTTCGGCATAATCAATCGTCAGCCGGTGCGACACCCGCTCGCTTTCGAGCTTTCCGGCTCTGATGCAGTCGAGAACCTCTTTTATTTCGTAAGTGAAGCCGTTTTTGGTTTCGGTGTCAATGAAATGCTCAGGTTCGGGTGAATCGAAGCGAATCAGAAAAGCTTCGTTTGAATAATGCGGTCTCGGCAGCAGGATCTTTCCCTCGGTTCCGTAAACTATCAGCTTTTCGTCGGGAGATGTCATCAGAGTGCCTTTTAAAACCGCAGGGACTCCGCCTTCAAACCTCAAAAGAATAAGCTCTGTCCCGTCGACCCCGGACGGAGTAGCTGTCGCTTCGACATGCAGCCTTTCGACTTTGCGGTCAAGGACATAAGTCATAATCTGGTAAGCGTAAACGGTGATATCAAAAGCCGCTCCGCCGCCGAGTTCGGGAGAAAGATAACGGTTAGGCAGATCCTTCGGCGCGCGGAATCCGACCGCAGCTTCTCCGAAAACCGGCTCTCCTATTCTGCCGTCCAAAAGCCATTCTCTCGATTTATTTACCGCAGGAAGGAACCGGCTCCACATTGCCTCCATCGCAAAGACACCCTGTTTTTGCGCGTATCCGAGACAGTCCCGCGCCTCGGCTCCGCTCATAAACATAGCCTTTTCGCAGAGGATGGGAACGCCGTAGCCGATGCAGAGGCGGCACAGAGCGTAGTGAGAATCGTTTGTTGTCGCTATGTATACGCAGTCCGGCTTTTCCTCCGAAAGCATTTTTTCGTAGCTGTCATAAAAGCCGGGAATCCCTTTTTCTCCGGCAAATTTTTCCGCCCGCTCCATTGATTTGCTAGCGACGGCGCCGACGCAGCAGTTTTCTCCCCACTCGTCAAGCAGCCTGACTGCGTCGCAGAACTTGTGTGCTATTTTGCCAGCTCCCATTATGGCGAATTTGAATTTACTCATGAATTATACCTCTTGCTTTCCGGCGTCAAGAGCCTGTATACAGAATTATAATTATGCAAGTCAATGATATTTTACAGCAAATCCCCTATTTTGTCAAGCCTGCCGGACAAATCAGTTTGTAAATCCAAATTAATAATCATACTGTTTACAACGACCTCGTTTTATGGTAAAATATCAGTATGCTATAAAAATAAGGAGTATTTTCATGAAAATAAAAATTATTTGCGCGCTGATGTGTCTGCTGATTCTTTCAGCCGCGGTATCCTGCGGCTCGGAAGACACGACCGATCCCGCCGTTACCGGAGATATATCCGAAACAATCGCCGAAACCGCCGCGGAGGAGACCTCGCCGCCGCGCATAGACTCGCTGCTGGATATCTCACTTAACGGAGAAGCTTATGTCATGCTGCTTCGCGAGGAAAGGGCGTTTGAATTTTACGCCGAGGATACGGGAGATATAATCGACACCGCGGTATATAACCGCGACCGTTCGATCGAGGAACGCTTTGAATGTGAGATAAATTATGTCCTTAAACCGGGACTCTGGGGCAGCGCGGCTGAATTTAAAAGCGTTATCCGCGGAGCCGTCATGTCGGGCGACGACGCTTTCGATATCGTCACCGGTCAGAGCAATATAGTCCAGCCGCTGAATGTCGAAAAGTTATTCGTCAATCTGCTCGATACCGAATATATCGACCTTACAAAGCCTTATTGGCTCGAATCATATACCGAAGGCATTAATCTCAACGGCGAAGTGAATACCGTCGCCGGAGAGTTCGCTCATTCTTGCTTTTCAAATGCCAACGTTATCTATTTCAATAAAGGTATCATAGATGAAAACGGCATGACCTATCCATATGAGGACGCGCTGAACGGTACCTGGACTCTCGATAAATTCTTTGCGCTCGCCGAATCCGCGACAAAGGATATAAACGGTGACGGAGTGCTGGACGGCACCGACATTCACGGCTACTGCTCATACGGAAACTATCTCCAGCCCTTCTTTTCCTCCTGCGGACTTGAGTATACCGAAGTCGGCGATGACGGAAGACGGGTTCTCCGTACCCCTGACGACCGGATGATTGATGTCGCCGAACGCCTTAACGCCTTCTGCCGCAGCGAACATTATATAAACTCTGACAAGACTTACGGCGGACAGGATGCTAATCTGATGGAGCAGTTCATGAACGGTAAATTCCTTTTCATGGGCATGATGCTCGAGGGCACCGAAACACTGCGTGAAATGGAGGTGGATTACGGTCTGCTTCCTTATCCGAAATACAACGAGGAACAGGAAAGATATTACGACACCATCCTCCGGCGATATACCGTCGCCGCCGTGCCGACGACCGCAAAGAAGCCGGACTATTCCGCTTTGATCTTGGAGGCGCTTGCAAGCGAAGGTTACTCCAATATCCTCCCGAAATATTACGAGATCGCGCTCAAAGACAAATATATAAGAGACGAAGCTTCATCAAAGGTTCTTGACCTTATCCGCAGCTCTCTTTGGCTCGAATTTGTCGATCTGTATTATAACGATCTGGCTTTCAGCGATTACTTCGCCGGTTATGTGGAATCATCGTCCGGAGGCACTTTCGCCAGCTCCTACGAAAAAAACCGCAAGAGCTGGGAATCGAAGATAGAAAAACTATACGAATCTTTTGAGGGATAAACGCATATTCAGAATACCGGCGGCTTTTTCGGCCGCCTTTTTTGATTTATTTATAGAAGTTCTTTTCAGCCGTATTATGTCTTTACAAAGCTATTCGAAACGATTCGAAAAATAATTCTAAAAAATTCTAAATTTCTATTGACAATCAAATTTTGATGTGTTATAATAAGCTCGTGAGTTCTAAAAAGTTATAATAAAGTCTGATAAGGCAGAGCAGCCGTCAGGGGGAATGAAAATGAAATTTGCAGATAAAGTAAAATCAGCGAGAGCTGAGCTCGGACTTACGCAAACCGAGCTCGGAGATAAAGTCGGCGTATCTCTCAGAACCATCCTTTCTTACGAAAAAGGAGAAAAAAAGCCGAGGACATCAAACCTGCTTCGGCTTGCCGCAGCGCTTAACGTCTCGACCAGATTTCTGACGGACGACAGCTGCGAAGATCCGATGGCGGATATTTCCAAAGACGGCTATATCAGTCAGGCAAGGGAAAAGCATTCCGGCATCAGCGCATCGGACGCCGAAGAGCTGTTGAATAACAACCGCGCGCTGTTCGCCGGGGGAGAACTCGATCAGGAGGCGAAAGACGCCTTTTTCGAGGCGGTTATGCGGGCTTATATCGCCTGTAAAGACGAATCGGAAAAAAGATACGGCAAAAAGAAGCAATGAGATATGACATGTCAGAATATAATAACCGCCGTTAAGGAGCTGCGCGACAAATATAAGACCGACGATCCCGCGGAGCTTTGCCGCAGGATGAATATCCTTCTTTTGAAACAGCCGATGGGAACCGGCGACTCTTCGGTAAAAGGCTTTTTTGTCGAAAAATACCGAGTCAGGGCGATAACGCTGAATTCGAAGCTTTCGCCGGAGTCTGCGCGGATAATAACGGCGCATGAACTGGGGCATGCGGTGCTGCACGGCGGCAGCGGCCTCGATTTGTACAGCGACGCGGATATATTCAGGCAGTCTTCACGGCTGGAGCGGGAAGCGAACCTGTTCGCAGCGGAGCTGCTGCTTTCCGACAGCGAGGTGCTTAGCACCCTTAACCGCGACAATTCCTTCTTTACCGCCGCGGCGGAACTGTTCGTTCCCGTTGAGCTGCTTGATTATAAGTTCCATATAATGCGAACCAAGGGCTATCATCTTGCCGCGCCGCCGATAACCGCCAGAAACAAATTTCTCAGGGATATGGAGGTAAAAGGGGATGACGGAGAGGAAGGCTGCTGATTACAGCATAATCGAAGATAATAAAATCAAGGTTTACGTCGATGTCAAAGCCAGATTCACCCGGGAAGGGACGATGCTGCCGTTTGAGATCACCTGGGAGAACGGCGTAAGATACCGCATCGACCGCGTAAAAGACATAAAGCGGGCGGCATCGCTGAAAGCCGGCGGCACCGGCGACAGATACACAATAGTGGTAAGGGGACAGCAGAGCTTCATCTGGTTCGAGCGCAGCGCGGCTCTTTCCGGAACCAACATCGGCCGCTGGTTTGTCGAGCGCAGGGTTCCCGCCCAAATACCTTCCGCCGATTAATCATTTTTTTCGGTTTTAATTTGTCGCTTCAAAAGCGACCTTTAAAAGCTCTTTCGGTGTTATAATATATTCGCAAGCAAAAATATTATAACACTCGGGAGGGCAACAAAATGAAAAAAGGACTTTGCGAAGCAGTATTCATCCTCGATCGCAGCGGCTCGATGGGAGGGCTTGAGAGCGATACCGTCGGCGGCTTCAACGCCATGCTCAAAAAGCAGAAAAACACAGAGGGAACGGCGCTCGTAACAACGGTGCTTTTCAACCAGAAAAGCCACATTCTCCACGACCGGCTCGATATAAACGAGGTAAAGCCGCTTACCGAAGACGATTACACAGTCGGCGGAACCACCGCATTGCTCGACGCGATAGGCGGGGCGATAACCCACATCTCGGGAGTGCATAAATATATCCGCGAGGAAGATCGGCCGGAAAATACCATATTTGTCATAACAACCGACGGTATGGAAAACGCAAGCCGCGAATACTCAGCCGATCAGGTGCGCCGGCTAATTGAAAAACAAAAATCCAAAGCCGGCTGGGAGTTCATATTCTTAGGCGCAAATATCGACGCCGTGGAAACCGCATCCCGCTTCGGCATAGACAAAGACCATACGGCAGACTTCCACGCAGACGAAATCGGTATCGGTACGCAGTTTGAAGCGGTCGATGCGGCGATTCGGTCGGTCCGTTCCTCAGGAAAACTCAAAGGGAGCTGGAAGAAAGCCGTCGACGCCGATTACAGAAGCCGCAAAGGTTAATAACACAAAATCAGCCGGAAAGCAAATTAAAAGCTTTCCGGTTGATTTATTATGCAGATAATCTGTTTTCCTGTAAATTTTTACGTAAATTTCCAAAGTAACTGCAACACATAATAAAAGCTGCAATTAGGCTGAAAAACCGGTGCAATTACATTGAAAAATACAGGTATAAAAGAACAGAACAGGGTAAAAACGAGATAAAAACAGAAA
>DUUJ01000017.1 GCA_012841635.1 Clostridiales bacterium
GATGTGCACAAGACGACCGAGCATTACAAAAACTGGGCGAAAGCCTGCGAGACGATGCTCAAAAGCCCGCGCACCCGCCGCAGCTTCGACGCCGTCGGCATAACCGACGTCACGAGAGGCGAAATCGGCTGATTTTCTCCGAAAACAACTCCGGCGGGTCCCTTCCCGCCGGGGCTTTTTTATTAAAGACGCAAATAAGATTATACCCGCGGCATGTTGAAATAATCACAAATTAAGTGTATAATATAAAGGAATAACTCAAGGAAGAAGGTATAAAACCAAAATGGATTTTAAATTACTCTCTGAAATACTCGAAATGATAATGATAATTTCTTTCGGCGTCTCCTGGCCGATTTCGATTCTGCGCTCGCTGCGCGCAAGGTCGGCGAAAGGCAAAAGCCTTTTGTTCATGTTCTTCATCTGCCTCGGCTATTTCTGCGGCATCACGGCGAAGACCATAAAAGGCGACATCAATCTTGCGTATTATTTCTATTATCTTAACGTCACGATGGTGATGATCGACATCGCCCTCTACTTCCGCAACAGAAAGCTCGACCGGGAGGCTGAAGCGGAGAAAGAGAATAAATAAAGAACGCAAAACCGCCGTCAAATATTTTTTAAAAAGCGGTTTCGATTTTTTTATAATGACAATTAACAGCAGAAATAATAATTCGGGAGTGATAATCTTGAAACCCAAAGTAAATTTATCAAAAATCCTGCTTACTTCGGCGGGACCGCTGCTATGCATCATAGGCGCCGCCGCGGTCATGTTCGGCCATTTCCGGGGAGAAGCGGGGGTGGTGCTTTCAAAAGCAATCATGGTCTGCATGGAGTGCATCGGAATCGGATAATATAAAATGGACAAAACGGATAAGACAAATAAAACGGCCGCTTCGCCCAAAAATGCGGAAGGCAAAAAACCCGGCGGAAAGAAAATTCCCAAAAGGAAAAAGCTGAGCGAAGCGCCGCGGCACATCGCTCAGGCGGTCTGGACGGCGGTCACAAACAGCTATGTCGCCGGATTTTTAAAGGGGCGGATTTATCAGGGGGAACTGAAAAAAATCTGCGTTCCGGGGATGAACTGCTACTCCTGCCCGGGGGCGCTGGGGTCTTGCCCGATCGGGGCGATGCAGGCGGTCGTCGGCAGCAGCGGCTTCAAGTTCAGCTATTATGTCGTCGGCTTTCTTACGCTCATCGGAGCGCTGATAGGCCGCTTTGTCTGCGGCTGGCTCTGCCCTTTCGGGCTTTTTCAGGACCTGCTGCACAAAATTCCCTTCCCCAAAAAGATAAAGACTTTCAGGGGCGACAAGCCGCTGCGGCTGCTCAAATACGTCATCTTCGCGGTGTTTGTCATCCTGCTGCCGATGTTTCTGACAAACGACTTCGGAAACGGCTCGCCGTATTTCTGCAAGCTGATATGTCCCGTCGGAACGGCGATGGCCGGCATACCGCTGCTCATGCTCAACGAGTCGATGAGAGCGCTGGCGGGCTTTCTGTTCAGGTGGAAACTCGTTATCCTTATAATAACCGTTCTGCTTTCGATCCTCATCTACCGGCCGTTCTGCAAGTACATCTGCCCGCTCGGCGCCGTTTATTCGCTTTTCAACCGGATATCCGTTTTCAAATACCGGCTCGACGAGACGAAATGCATCAGCTGCGGCGCCTGCAGCCGCGTCTGCAAGATGAACATCGACCCGACAAAGAACTGCAACTCCCCCGAATGCATCCGCTGCGGGCTTTGCAAGAAAGCGTGCCCGACCGATGCCATAACTTACGGATTTATAAGCGGCGGCGTTAAAGCCGGAAAGTCGAAGCTTGTAGAAGACATTAAGCCGGACAAAACCGCCGAAACTTAATTTTTATATAAAGATATCCGCTCAAAAGCTTTGTGCCGATGAGCGGATTTTGATTTGATGATATTTTTATCAGGCTTGAAATGTAGGAAAGCCCTTATTCTTTCAGCGCCGAAATCGCGCCCTTGATGGTTTTTTCGTTGGCTTCCATTCCGTATTTGTCGACCCCGGAGCGGCTTTTCCTGCCTTGAGTCAGGCATCCGGCGCCGCCGATGCAGCCGCCGGCGCAGGCCATTCCTTCGATGAAATTGCCGCCTAAGACTTCGGGGGATCGGCTGAGCTTCAAAAGCGCCATGCGGCAGGCTTCGATGCCGTCGCAGACGATCGGCTTGAATACGAACTTATCTTCGGTCACGCCGTGCTCCCGCAGACCTTCGCGGACCGCGTCGGCAAGGCCGCCGGAACGGGCGAAGATCCGGCCGAAATACGAGGCGTTGTCGAGGACTTCTTCTTCGAGAGTGGTGATGTCTAAATCCTTCGAATCAAACAGCGCCTGCAATTCTTCGAAGGTAATGACGGCGTCGACATACTCGCTTACCTTTGAAAGCTGCGCCTCCGCCTTCTTCGCGGTGCAGGGACCGATGAAGACGGTTTTGCAGCCGGGATCGAGCTTCTTTATATATCTCGCGATCGTGCCCATGGGGGAGAGGTTATGGCTTACATATTTCTCGAGGTGCGGGAAGTTCTTCTTTATATAATCGACGAACGCGGGGCAGCAGGAGGAAGTCAGCACCCCTTTTTCGACAAGCTCAAGGGATTCATTGTAGCTTACCATATCGGCGCCGAGCGCCACTTCGACGACGGAATTGAATCCCAGCTTTTTTATGCCGGAAATGACCTGCCCTAATTTGGCGTAGGTAAACTGAGAGGAGATCGAAGGGGCGATAAGGGCGTAGACCTTGTATTTCTCGTTGTTTTCGCTGCCCTGAATGATGTCTATTACGTCGGTTATAAACGAGATGTCGGTTATCGCGCCGAAGGGGCATTGAGTCACGCAGGCGCCGCAGGAGATGCACTTGTCGTAATCGATGGCGGCGACTTCCCCTTCTTTAGTGGTAATCGCGTCTACCTTGCAGGCGATGACGCAGGGGCGCTTGCGGTTGGCTATCGCCGAAAAGGGGCAGACTTTGGCGCAGGCGCCGCACTCAATGCACTTTTCCTTATCGATATGCGCCTCATAGCGTTCATTGAAGATGATAGCGTCCCGCGGGCAGACGTCCGCGCAGC
>DUUJ01000018.1 GCA_012841635.1 Clostridiales bacterium
AGTCTTACCTCCTTAGGTTTTTCAGACTAAATGCTACCACTTTTTCTTTGCCAAACTAAGTGCAACTTTAAAAGCTATTGTTGCGTTTACTTTGGAAATTTACTTTTTTTTAATTTGTTCATTTATAACATTTGCAGCCTTGACAATTATCACCGGTTTTGATATAATAATAATTCGGATATAAATTACTGAAAATATTATATAAAGAAGGTTTTCCCGATATGGAATGGATGTCCCTCAACGATATACGCGAAAGTTTCCTCAGCTTTTTTGAAAGCAAGGGCAGCCTGCGCCACAAGAGCTTTCCGCTCGTCCCGCTGCACGACAAGTCGCTGCTGCTGGTAAACGCCGGAATGGCGCCGCTTAAGAAATATTTCACCGGCGAAGAAGTGCCGCCGAACCGCCGGATGACCACCTGCCAGAAGTGCATCAGAACGCCGGATATCGAGCGGGTCGGCATAACCGCCCGCCACGGCACCTATTTCGAGATGCTCGGCAACTTCAGCTTCGGCGATTATTTCAAGCTTGAAGCTATCCTCTGGGCGTGGGAATATGTTACCGAATGGCTGAAGCTCCCTAAAGACCGCGTCTGGGCGACGATATACGAAAACGACGACGAGGCGCGCGATATCTGGAGAGACGAAGTCGGAATGCCGGAAGAACGCATTATCCGTCTCGGCAAAGCGGATAACTTCTGGGAGATAGGTTCCGGTCCCTGCGGCCCCTGCTCCGAGATTTACTTCGACCGCGGTCTTGAATTCGGCTGCGGCTCCCCCGACTGCAAGCCGGGCTGCGACTGCGACCGGTTCATGGAGTTCTGGAACCTCGTCTTCACGCAGTTTGACGGCGACGGAAAGGGTAATTACACCCCCCTCTCCCATCCGAACATCGACACCGGAATGGGACTCGAGCGGATGGCCTGCATCATGCAGGGGGTGAACAACCTCTTTGAAGTCGACACCGTCCGCAATATCATGCAGAAGATAAGCTCGATTGCCGGAGTAAAATACGGCGAAGACCCGAAGACGGATATCAGCCTGCGGGTTATCACCGACCATGTCCGCGCCTCGACTTTCCTCATCTCCGACGGCGTCGTGCCGTCGAACGAAGGCAGAGGCTACGTGCTTCGCCGCCTTATCCGACGCGCCGCCCGCCACGGACGGCTGCTCGGCATAAAGGGAGTCTTCCTCTGCGAAGTCGTCGAAACCGTCGCGCGCGAAAACTATCCCGAATATTCCGAACTTACCGATAATCTCGATTATATAAAGAAGCTGATGCGGATTGAAGAAGAGCGATTCGCCGCCACCATCGACGCGGGGCTCGACATCCTCTCGGGAATGATCGCCTCCGCAAAAGAAGCCGGCAAAGACACCCTCGACGGCGCCGATGTCTTCAAGCTCAGCGACACCTACGGCTTCAACATCGACCTCACCCGCGAAATCGCCGCCGAAAAATCGATCGGCGTCGACGAAGAGGGTTACCGCAAGCTGCTGACCGAGCAGAAAGAACGCGCCCGAGCCGCCCGCGCGTCCCTCGGAGATTTCGGCTGGGTAGGCGAATCCTTTGATTATTTAGCCGATCTGCCGAAGACCGAATTCCGCGGATATGAAGAATGCAAAACATCCGGCTGCCGCGTGCTTGCGATAATCAATTCCGCCGACAACGAGGCGGTTGAGATGATAGAAGCCTCCGAAGGCGAGACCAAGGCGCTTGTCGTGCTTGACAAAACTCCCTTCTACGCAGAAAGCGGCGGGCAGGTGGGCGATATCGGCGTTATCGAAACCGATTCCGCCCTCTTCCGGGTAAGTGACACCAAGAAGCACGAAGGCGTTTTCATGATGATCGGAACTGCCGAAAAAGGCGCTCTCCGAATCGGCGATACCGTCACCGCTTCCGTTAACACCGAACGCCGCGACGCTATCCGCCGCAATCACTCGGCGACGCACCTGCTTCACGCCGCGCTGAGACGGGTGCTCGGAAATCACGTAGAGCAGGCAGGCTCATATGTCGACGACAAGGAAGTCCGCTTCGACTTTTCGCATTATCAGGCGCTTACCTCCGATGAGATAAAGCGGGTCGAATCCGAAGTAAACCGCGAGATCCTCCGCGGCGACGCGGTCGTTACCCTCGAAACCGACATCGATTCAGCCAGGAAAATGGGCGCCGCCGCCCTCTTCTCGGAAAAATACGGCGATGTCGTCCGAGTCGTAAAGATGGGTGATTATTCGGCAGAACTCTGCGGCGGAACTCACCTTGACAATACCGCGAAAGCGGGACTTTTCCGGATAATCTCCGAAACCTCGGTCGCGGCAGGAGTCCGGCGCATAGTTGCGGTTACCGGGCTTAACGTCCTTTCCCTGCTTGATAGCCGGGAGGCGCTTATCGCCGAGACCGCGAAGGAGCTTAAGTCGGCGTCCCCCTACGACATCGCAAGGCGCGCCGCGGCTGTCGACGGCGATCTTCGCGCCGCCAACCGCAAGATAGAAGAACTCAACGCCAAACTCGCCTCCGGCAGCACCGACGGAATAATCTCCGGCGCAAAACAGGTCGGAGCCGTCAGGGTTGCGACAGCGCAGTTCAAGGGCATGTCGCTCGAAGCTGCCCGCGCTCTCGGCGACGACCTTAAAGCCAAAGCCCCCGACATGGTCGCGGTGCTTGCCGCCGAAAACGACGACAAGACCCAGATAATAGCCGTCTGCGGCGCCGATGCAGTCAAAGCCGGCGCTCACGCCGGCAACATCCTCAAAGCGGTAGCCGCTCTTACCGGCGGAAAGGGCGGCGGCCGTCCCGACTCCGCGATGGGCGGCGCCGGCGACAAATCAAAGGTTGCCGAAGCCCTCGAAAAAGCCGCCGATATCGTCGGCGGAATGCTGAAATAAGGCTTAAATAATCAACCGGCATCCCCTCGTTTTCAGGGACGCCGGTTTTGTTTTAACAATAATTTAATTTTCGGTTCGTATCTGTCCGGCAGCGGTGTGATAATATATTTATAAAGAAGACTTAAGTTAAAAGCTATCGCAGATAAGGAGCACAACACATGAAGAATTCCCTGAAAGCAGCCGCAGCGCTTCTTGCCGCGGTATTTCTATTCGCCGTGATTTTCACCGCCTGCGCAGACGGCGGCACATCTCCCGCAAACACAACCGAGGCGGCTGCAACGGATGTGACTACGGAAGCGGAAGTTTCCACCCGACTTGAAAGCGGGCTTGTCGGCCAGCCCGATTACGGCGGGTATGACTATAATATTTATCTGCACGGCGCGCACTGGGTAAACGACTTCAAGGGAGAGGAACAAAACGGCGAAGTAATAAACGACGCCCAATACGAGCGCACGGCGAAGGTCGAAGAACTTTACAACGTCAAAATCAAATATCAGGAGTATTTTTCGGTCGACAACCGCGGCGGACAGAAGAATGTTCTGAAATCGGTCGCCGCCGGCTCGAACGACTACGACATCGCCGTCATGAGCGGCTACAGCTGCTGCAACGCAGTGACGTCAAACATCCTGCGCAACCTGAATACCGTTCCGAACCTTGATCTTTCGATGCCCTGGTGGGATCAGTACGCCAACTCCGACTTCGCTTTCGGAGATAAGCTGTTCATGACGACCGGCGATATCAGCACCGCCGACAACGCCTCCACTTACTGCATATATTTCAACAAAAAGATGGCGGAGAACTTCGGTCTGCCGAATCTTTACGAAAAAGTCGATACCATGCAGTGGACGATCGACAATCTGAAAAGCTATACCGTCGGCGTTTACGAAGACACAGACGGGGACGGCAGCGGCGAAAACGACAAGGACGACACCTACGCCATATATATCTGGGACGATATCATGATGGGCATCGTCAACGCCTCCGGCATCAAGTGCTGCGAAGTTAACGCGGACGGACACATCGAGCTGACGCTTTATTCGGATCGATTTGTTTCGGTGTTTGAGCAGTTCACGCAGTTTGTGTATGACAAGAACATCACCTGCGCCTATCAGCGCAACGGTTATGAAGCTGATTACGGTCAGATCGCATTGCGGGAGGACCGCGCCCTCTTCCTGCTCCAGCATCTCGGGACGATAACGACCCTGCGAGAGATGGACACCGACTTCGGCGTGCTGCCGCTGCCGCTCTTCTCGGAGGATCAGGAAAGATATTACAACAGCTCCGCCTCCTGGACTTCCGCTTTCTACACAATCCCGAACAACGCTTTCGATGACGAAGGCTTTGCCCGCACCGGATATATCCTGCAGGCGCTGGCTTATGAGTCGCTTTACACCCTGACCCCGGCTTATTATGAGATCACCCTCAAAGGCAAAACTACCCGCGACGAGGAGTCATCCGCGATGCTCGACCTTATCTTCTCGACCCGAAGCTACGATTACGGCTGGTATTTCGAGATCGGCGGATACAACGAAGGCATAATGAACCTCCTGCGCAGCTATTCGACGAACGTCGCGTCGATGTATGAGAAAGGTCTGAAAAAGGCGGAAAAATTGCTGGATAAGATAAACGCCGCGGTGGATGAGATAAGCGGATAAGTAAAAGAGGGCTGCGCCTATGCGGCTGTAAATAAAATTTTAATACGGAACATCGCCGTAATACCCCTTTCGGATATTGAACGGCGATGTTTTTTGTTATATTTTTTAAAAGCAGGTAAAAAAAGCGCTTATCTTCTGTACCGCCTTCCTGTTTTTATAAGGAAATCGTTCAGCTCTCCTATCCAGTCGGTCTGGATTATGTCGAAGTTGTCGGCAGGCCAGCCCCAGCCGAACTCCGGGTCGCCGGCAAGCGCGGTATCGTCCGAATGAAACGCCGACAGCACCGCTTTGTAGTTGTAGACTATCGTGTTTATCCACAAAAGCTTGCCGTCGCGGCGCAAAATCTCCCGGTATTCCTCCGACGCCGTCTCGTCGTCCATAGAAGTGAACAGCAGCTCTGAGCCTATGTAATTGATGTTCCGGGCTTTGAGCATCTCATGGACGCCGTTGTCGGCCTTGATTATCGGCAGAAACTGGATATCCGGGGCGTAGGCTTCGATTATGTCGAGGGCGTCGGGTTTCGGAGCGCACTTGAGGATTATCTGATCCTTCATGTCGTGCCGCTTTATTTTCGCGATTATCTCGGCGGGATGGTCGCCGAACTTGTCCACGTTGATGTAGCAGCGGCCGCGAAGCTGCTCGAGAATCTCGTCAAGGGTGTTAAGACCTATCTCGGTGGGGGCGCCGTCGTAGTTGCAGAGACGCAGCTCCTTTACCTCGGCGGCGCTCATCTGCTCGATATGAACGTCCCGCCCGATATGGCGCTTCTCCATTCCCGGATGGAAGATAAACAGCTCGCCGTCTCCCGCCATTGTCACGTCTATCTCAATCATGTCGGCGCCGTGGGCAAGGGCTATTTCATATGCGAGGCTGTTGTTGCAGGGGATATTGCCGCCCCAGACGCCCCGGTGAGCGCAGAGTATAACCCGCTCTGCCGCGGTTTCGCGTATGTCGAATTTCATGCTTATTTTTCTCCCGTAATTTAATATTTTGTCTTTTTGCACTTTATTTAAACCGTCCGGAGCGGAAAAATAAAAAGCCGTTTTTTATTTCATCGCCAGGCTTATCCCGATAAGCACCGCGCAGACGGCGGTGAGTGACAGAATCAGCGTCACGGCGGAGAAAATCAGCGACGCCGCAGCAAAGCAGACGACCGACAGCAGAAGCAGCGCCGCGCCGGATATAAGCTCCGCCATTCCGATAAGCTTTGCGTATCTGCGCTGTTTTTTCGTCGCGCCTTCCCGGGGGAAACCGTTTATCAGGGTGTATTTTTTCCGGAAATAGATAAAATATCCGAAAACAAGAAACGCAAGCCCGGCAGCCGCGAGCGCGATATTGAGAATGATCATCGGTCTTCCCTCCTCTCTTCCGGAAAAAGTCAGTTTATCGCTTCCTTCGCCCGCTCAAAGTCCTTCCGCGCCACATAAACCGTGTAGACAAAGAACAGCGGACCTATCCCCGCGTTGGCGCCGCCCGCGCCGTGACCGATGCCGGCGCTCATCGAACCGTGAAGCATCATTCCGAACGACGACTGGCTTCTTGACGTATGAAGATCATATTTTATCCCTGCGGCTTTCAGCTTGAGCGTGATGCGGGTGATTTCCTGGCTCGAGGTGTCGACTGCTAATTTTTTTCTGTTGAAAATCGTTATCATGAGTTGTCCTCCTCTCCGGCCGGCTCTCCCGGGGTTGAGTCACCTTTGCGTATCTCTTCGAAAATTTCAAATGCGCGATCGAACACCGCTCTCGCTTCCTCCGGAAGTTCCTGCGAGTATACTATTACCTTTTTTTCGGCTTCATACTCAAAGCAGAGGAAGCGCACGGCAGCGCCGTCGGACGGCGGTTCTTCTTCCGAGACAAACTCGGCGCCCTCAAAGCCGCCTTCGTCATAAAGATGCGAGAGCGGGTAATACATCGAATTGAATATCTCGCCGGTATCGAAGTCGGTATCACCTTCGGGAGCGCCGATTTTGTATCTTACCCGGATTGTGGTGTCGGAAAGCTGCTCCGCTTCGGCTCTGTAATACCAATTTTCGGTTTTGTCGGTATAGATTATCCTTGTCTCCGGCGGGATATAGACCATCCCCGGATCGCGGTCCAAAACCAAAAACGGGTCTGTATCCCTGCGGGAGATTATAAAGAACACGGCGGCGACGGCTATAATGACGGCAACGGCGACAGCGGCGATTATTATTTTCTTTGTATCCATCTGTTCATCCTCTGAAGTCTATATAATCTTTTACCGGCTGACCCGGCCGCTGCCGCCGCTTTCGATGAGCGCGTCGATCTCGGCTTTTGAAGCCGAGGTGAAGTCCCCCTCAACGCTGTGCTTGAAGGCGGCGCAGGCGGCGGCAAATTCCGCCGTCTTCTGAGGGGAATAACCTTTAAGCATTCCGTATATAACCCCGGCTGCCGCGGCGTCCCCTCCGCCGATCCTGTCGACTATAGTTATATGATATTCGGCGGAATCGCAAATCTCGCCGGTTTCGGCGTCGTAAAGCCGGACGGCGTAGTCGTTTTCCGATGAGGATATCGACTTTCTCATCGAAAATACCGTCGTCGATATGCCGAATCGTTCTTTAAGTTCGGCTCCTATCCTGATATATTTGCCCTCCGGGATGTTGTCCCGGTCGGGAGCGTCGGTTTTTATCCCGAACATCGCGGCCAAATCGTCAAGCCCACAGGCGAGAACGTCGGTATAACGCAGAAGGCGGCTCATAGTTTTGCCGGCGGTTTCGGCGTCCCAGAGGTTTTTGCGGAAATTTAGGTCACAGCTTACCTTTACGCCGAGTTGTTTCGCGGTTTTTAAAGCGTCTTCTGTTGCCTGCGCGGCGGATGAGCTTATCGCCGGAGTTATGCCGGTGAAATGGAACCGGCGGGCGCCTCGCAATATCTCCTCCCAGTCGTACTCCGACGGGTCGGCAAGCGCGGCGGATGAGCCTTTGCGGTCGTATATCACTCTTGAAGGGCGCTGAGACGCGCCTTTTTCGTGGAAATATATCCCGACTCTTCCCTCCCGGCGGAGAATTTTGCCGACGCCGACGCCATAGCTTCGCAGGGCATTTATCGCCGCCTGACCCAGGTCGCCTTCGGGAAAAGCCGTCACCATGTCGACGGAAATGCCGAGCTGCGCCAGCGCGACGGCGACATTCGCCTCCGCTCCTCCCCACTCAAGCTCAAAAGAGGAGGCTTGCAGAAACCTCGCGTATCCGGGCGGGGTCAGCCGCATCATAAGCTCGCCGAAGCAGATCACATCAGCCATAATATATTGTCGCCGGCAAAACGTTTCGTCCTGCCGCGCTCTCCTTTCCTGTCAAAATTATATCCGATATATCCAATCTGAAACTATTATAACCGTTTTTGCGCGATCAGTCAACACCCGGCGGAAATTTTATCCGAAATCACGGAAAAAGCCATATGCCGAGATTTTTGCAAAAGTGTTGATTTGAGCCGTTGTTTGTGATATACTTACAAAAAATATATCTGCGCGGACTTCAAGAGGAAAGGAAATTATGAAAAAGAAAATTCTCTCGTCGATTCTGCTGATTCTGCTCATACTGTTTGCCGCTGCGCCGGCGTGCACATCAAAAACGGAAAATAGCGAAAGCAAGCAGTCGAACGGCGCCGTGCCCCGGAAAGGAGAAGATATGGAAAATACAAAAAATTACGGAACTGACGAGCCGGTCATCGAAGGGGCGGCGGGGATAAAGCCGGATTTCGATTCGCTCGACAAAAACGCGAAATCCTGGGAACTCTCCACGTCGAGCTGTCATATCAAAATATCCCTCGGCGACGGCGGGAAAGCCGCCGTAACCTCATTTAAATCAGCCGGTTCCGATAACGAATGGATAAAAGAGCCGGCATATTTCAAGCTTCCGAAAAAATACAGGCTGGAGACAAAATTTACGGATCACGCATGGAAATACGCGGGCGCGTCCTTCACCGGCGCCGCGGGAACCCTCTCTCTTTACTACGAAGACGAGACCGCCGCCGCGGCTTATATGATCTCCTGCAAGGGCTGCGAAATCGCCGGCCCGTTCGAATTTTCGGCGAAAATCTTCAACTTTTCGGAAAATGACATCCGCGTCTTCCCCGGCGATTATTTTATTGCGAATGTATGCGCGGACGCAGTTCCCGACGCATGGCGGATCGCCAAGGAGAGCGGCGAAGCGGAGGGCTTCGACAGATTTCCCGGCAGCGGCATCTACACAGAACCCCTCTCCGCCGGCAAAAAATATGTCGCCGACGTCTCGACTTTTCAGGATCACAACTCGGGCGGCTTCATACCGATGATATATATCGACGACAGCTCAGAGCGGGGAGTGTTCGCCGCGATGGAATGGTCGAGCGGCTGCGTTGCGGCAAGAGGATTTGATTTTGCCGACGGAACGGCGGGCGGCGTTGAACTCAGCGTCAATCTCGGCTCGAACTTCAACACGATTCTTCCTTCGGGAGACGCATTATATATACCGACGGTTTATTTCGGCTCGTATACGGGCGATGTCGACGACGGGAGCAATCTGTTCAGGCGCTGGTTCTTCAATGAAAAATCGCCCGCATGCCTTAGGGAAAACGAAAACGAGCCGCTGACGCAGATGGATATACAGCTGGGGCTTGATGTAGAGGGGCTGGGCATACAGTCTATCAAGTGGGATTACGGCTGGTGGTCGAACGACCGGGACCCCGATTCATACGAATGGACGAGAACCCTTGAGGGAGACTGGAAGCTCCGCAACACGGCATATCTGGGCGTCCTTAATGCATACAACTGCTCAGGTATGGGCGAATTCGGAAGTCTCGCAAAAGAGAGGGGGCTTAACTGGACGCTTTACTGGCTGCTCCACGATTCTCGCTCCGAAACCGAAGACGCTCTGACTTCCGTCGGCGAAAACGGTCATCCGGAATGGTTCTCCAACCGCAAGATAACCTCCGGGCACTCCGCCGATCTCGGAAACGAAGACTGCGTGAAATTCCTGCAGACGACGATGACGAAGCTCTTCAGGGAATACAACATCGGAACCTGGAGAAGCGACTTTGAGCCGATATGCTGTTTTTCGGACAAACAGAACCGCCACGATGCCGACGGCAACGACGTTCAGTATTGGTGCACGGTGGGATTTCTTGAGCTTGTCGATCAACTTTACGCGAACGTCGAAGGCTTCCGTTACGAATCCTGCAGCAGCGGCGGCAGCATGAAGGATTTTCTGACAATGACGCGCGCGGTTGTCATAAACAACGACGACTCGGCTAATTACAACAGCCTGCGAACCACCTTCTACGATTCCTCCTACTGCATTCATCCTGCGCAGCTGCAGCTTCCCTGCAACCCGGACACCTTTTGCCGGGAGAGTCAATTCTACGACGAGCCGGGCGACAAAGACTACGGCATGCGCAGCGTCATAATCGGCGTTCCGATGTTCGGAAGCTGGTCCGGCCCCGAAGACGGAAAGCTCAGGTTCGGCCTCAACGAATATTACGCGAAATATCTCAACATGTATAACGAGAAGATAAAGCCGATACAGCGAGACGGCGAGCTTTATCACATCCTCCCCCGCCCCGATAATGTAAACTGGGACGGAATTCAATACGCCGACCCCGACAGTCCGAACGAAATCAAGGGCGTTGTCTTCCTGTTCAAGCCGACTGACAGCGAGGGAGCGGTGAAAAACATCGTCCTGCGCGGGCTTGACCCCGACGCGGCATATTCGCTCGAATTTGAAGACAGACCGGAACAGAATACATCGAAAACCGGCGCGGAGCTGATGAGCGCCGGAATTGAAGTTACGATAGAGCAGGAATGCGGCTCGGAGATTATCTGGATAAAGTGAAAATTTACGCCGTTCCCCTCGGAGTTGCTTCCGTGAGGAACGGCTTTTTTCGCATTGCGATACATATTCAAAAAATCGGAATTACACATCAATCAAATACGCCCGGCAGGGGGAACCCTCAAATCCGGCTAAATTCAGCGGGGCTGCGTTCAGAAAATACTTTCCCTCGGCGACATTTTTCAGCGCAACGCCTTCCAGAAGTATTATCCCCGCGCCGAGCAAGATTTTATGAACTTCGGCGGGCGCGTCTTCCGGTCCGACGGTCTGGCTTTCGTTTCCGATGAGTTTAATTCCCGATTCGGCAAATACCCTCCCAGCTTCGGCGGTAACAACGGCGTCGCCTGAGATAAGTATCCGCTCCGAAGCCCCCGTATCCGCCGCTTTTTGCAGTATTGCCCGTGCATCTTCCGCCGTAACGTTTCCCTTGTGATATATCACCGAGCAATCGCCGACGAAAATATCCAAAGGAAGCCGGTCAACCGTCTTTCCGTCTTTGAGAAAATGTGACGGCGCGTCGATATGCGTACCGTTATGCGCGCACATGGAAAAACGGGAAAGGTTATACAGCTCTCCGTCTTCGATTGAGCTTATCTTTCCGCCTTCCGGTTTCGGGTCGCCCGGATAAACCTCAGAGGACAAGACCTCCTGCGATATATCGATGATTTTCACCGTGTTAAAGTCTCCAATATGGTTAAATACGGCCAAACAGCGGGTTTGCTTCTTTTGCCGTTTCTTTATAAAAATTTCCCCCGCCGCAAAGCGCGGCGGCTTCGGGCGGGGGGATATGATGATCAAATTATCTTTTAACTCTTGCGTTGCCTTTCCAGATGCTCCAGACCTGCTCTTCATCGGCGGGCTGAGCGTAGTCGGTGAGGAAAGTGGTAGCGAGCGCGCCGGTCGCCCAGCCGAACTGCACCCATTTTTCCCTCTCCCAGCCCTGAAGCATCGCGTAAAGCATTCCGCCGACAAAGCCGTCTCCGCCGCCGATGCGGTCGAGGACATGAATCTCGCGGGGTTCGGCGACGAACCACTCTCCGTCCGCAAGCAGAATAGCGCCCCAGATATGAGTGTTGACGTCGACGACCTGACGCAGGGTATTCGCGAATACCGAGACGTTCGGGAACGCCGCTTTCGCTGCGGTGATCATCGCTTTGAAGGTGTCTATCTGATCGATGTCCTTGCCGCCCGCCTCCGGTCCCTTTACTCCGAGGGCAAGCTGGAAATCTTCTTCGTTACCGATAAGAACGTCGGCAAGCGAGGCTATTTCGGTAAAGGAAGCGCGGAGCTCCTCTTCGCGGTTCAGCCAGAAAGAGGCGCGGTAGTTGAGATCGAAGCTGACGACGGTGCCGTATTTATGCGCCGTCCGGGCAAGCTCAAGGCAGAATTTTGTCGTCTGCTCGGAAAGCGCTGCGATAAGACCGGAGATGTGGAGGATGGCGACGCCGTCTTCGGCGAACAGCTTCTGAAGGTCGTAATTCGAAGCGTCGAGGGTGCGGCCGACTTCGCCGGAACGGTCGTTCCAGACGCGGGGACCGCGGGAGCCGTAGCCGGAATCGGCGACGTTGAACTGATGGCGGTAGCCCCAGGGACCGCCCTGCGGCACTTCCGGACCGTCGTACTCAATGCCGCGGGAACGCAGGTCGCGCTTGATATAATCGGCTATCGGACTGCCTTTTACAAAGGCGGTAAGCACCTTCGTCCGCTTGCCGAGATAGGACGAGATCGAAAGCACGTTCGTCTCGGCGGAGGTCGCCTGCATCATGAAAAGGTCGCTCGACTGGACCGGCTGTCCCGACGGAGGGCAGATGCGGACTCCCATCGAGGAAGGCACTACCATTGCGTATTTTGCGTCCTGTTTTATCTGTTTCATATAATTTCCACCTTTCGGAATATATATCGGATATCTTACGATATTATTATACTATATATAACACGGAAATGTCAAGCGCGGGCGGAGAAACGGAAAGAATTGTCCGGGAAAAACGAATGAAAAGGCGGGGGATTAAGCTTATCTGCTCTCCCGCCGGTTCTTGCCGACAATACGAATGCTTCTTGCGACAACGGCGGTCACCGCCATCGACAGCGCCATAAGCCCGGCGCAAATAAGCACCGTCGAGCCCAGAGACAGCGCCATCATCGGCGCGCCCCGCACCACGCAGAGCATCGTTTCGTAAAGACCCATTCCCGGCACAAGTATGATTATTCCGGGGAAAAGGAATACCGCCGACGGCATCTTTAAAATCCGCGCCAGCGCTTCCGACGCCGAAGCCGCCAAAAGAGTGCTGAGAAAATAGCCGAGATAAGGCAAGCCGGCCGCCGCTAGCACCGCGTAGACGGTATAAACCGCGCCGCCCAATACGGCCGCCGCCGGAATCGCCTTTTTAGGCGCATGCATCATCACCGAATAAGGCGCGACGGCAAGCACCCCGAAAAGCATGAGGCGCCAGACCGGCATATCCAGCGCCGCCGTCCCTGCCGCGCCTATCTGATGTCCGGTTATGTATATATAGAAATACAGCGACGCGCCCATCCCGCCGGCAAGCGACAGCGCCGACATTGTCACTTCGGCGAAACGCGCGACGCCGGAGACAAGGTCGCCCATAATGGTATCGCGGATGGCGGAGGTCAGCGCAAGCCCCGGCAGCAGCGGCACCATCGCGCCGACGGCGATCATATAAATCCCGCTGACGCCCGGAATCGAAAGGGAGGCTGCAGAAATAGCGCCTATCGCCGCGCCGCCTAAAAGGCAGATGACGAATTGGCTTATGAAAGCGCGGGCGGTTTTGCCGAAAAGGCTCTGGATCAGCACCGTCACCGCCCCGCAGACCGCCGACACCGCCGCGTCCATCGGCTTTCCGCCGTAAACGAAGGTAAACATCGCCACCGAAAACGCCGCGATAAGCATATTGACAGGCAGGTCGGTTTTCTTTTTCGGTTTGGGCACCCGAAGCTCGGCAAGGCTTTTTTTCGCTTCCTCCGCTGTGATTTCTCCGGCGATAAAAGCGCGTGAAATGCGGTTGGTCTGCTCAAGCACGGTAAGGTTGATAACCCTCGCGCTCGTCCGCTGCACGAGCGAAAGCCGTATCGGCGGATCATAGCCGATAAGCGTCATGTAAATGGCGGTCGGGGTCGCCGAAACCATCGTTCCGGTAAATCCCGCAGAGCCGCACATCCTTATTATCGTGTCTTCGACGCGTCCGGTTTCTCCTCCGCTTTCAAGGATAAGCGTTCCGGCCGTTGCCGAAAGCTCAAGTATCTCCCCGGCGGCTTTTATGTCTTCAAGGGACGCCGTGGCTTTGGTTTCCTTTTTTTCGGTTGTTTCGGTTGTTTCGGTTAATTCAGTCATGATTTTATACTCTTGATATATGTGGTCAAATCCGGTCTCAGCCGGGCTTATTTGTTCGTCTTTATAAAACCATAAAAATGATTGCTTTAATAAATCTGCCGTCAATATCCCTCGGTGATGGCGCCGCGGGCGTAAAGTATCCACTTTGCGCGATCGGCCGGGTCTATCCCCCTGAACGGAGTCGTCTTCCCCAGCTCCGGCGGAATTACCCGGTATCCTCGGAACTCCTGGTAATACGAGCCCTTGCCGGATGTCACGCTTGCAAGCCGTATCGGATAATCGAGCGATTCGGAGACCGGAAGGATACAGTCAAGCATAAAGCTGCCGTTTACGATCGCCGGGGTTTCTTCAAAGCTGCCGCGCATTTTATCGGTCACGTCGGAGATGACTCTGCCCAGATATTCCTCCGGAGCGGTTATGCGGGCGTCTACCAGCGGCTCAAGCAGCTCGGTGCCGCAGGCGGCGAATCCGTCCCTCACCGCCATCGGGGTGGCGACGAAGAAGTCGAGAGGATGGGTGTGTATCGTATGATGCTCGCCGCCGGTCAGCGTCGCTTTGAAGTCGGTCACTTCCCAGCCGTAATTTCCCTGAGAGATACTCATGAAGAAGGAGCGCCTTATATGCTCCTGATAGCGGTAAAAGAGCTGATTGTTCGGCACCCGGCCTCCGTCCCAGACGACGCCGGAACCGCGCTCAAGCGGCTCAAAGCGCATCTCAACGACCGCCCAGCAGGGTTTCGGCATGGTATATGAAGCGAAAGCGGTGCCGGGGTTTTTGATTGTTTCTTTATATATAACCGCGGGCGGGCTGAATTCCGCTTCGACGCCGTAACGGTTCTTGAGCTCGTCGGATATCACTTCAAGCTGTATCCGGCCGGTAAGGTCGATGTCGATCTCCCTCTCCGTCTTTTCCCAGCGGCAGTTTATATGCGGCTCTTCTTCGGAAAGCTCGGTCAGCGCCGCGAGCAGTTCCGGCAGCCTTGATATGTCCTTCGGCGCCGCTTTTACGGTGAGATACGGCGTCGCAAGCTTAGGAGGCGAGCCGGTTCTTTTTGACGGAGAGCCGATTATATCGCCTATCTTCGCGCCGGAAAGCCCGCAGAGCCCGGCTATGTCGCCGCACCCGACTTTGCCGGTATCTTCGTATTTTGAGCCGGTGAAACGGCGGATTTGCGTTATCTTGCCGGAATCTTCGACAGTTTCTCCGCCTCTTATTATATCGGGGCTGTCGCGGGTGACAAGCTCGCCGCCGAAAAGACGGGCGTGGGCTATCTTCCCCGCGGTCCTGTCGTGATCGATCCGGAATACGACGGCGGACAAATCGGTTTCCTTCGTCTCGGCGGCGGGGAGACAATGCTCGATCCCCCACAAAACCGCCTCGACTCCGACATCCCTCGCCGCGGCGCCGGCAAATACCGGAACCGCCCTGCCTTCCGCCGAAGCCTTTTTGAGCCGTTCGAGAAAGAAGGCGTCGTCTGCCATACCGTCAAGATATTTTTCCATGAAGATATCGTCGGCAAGGCTGAGCTGCTCCGCCGATTCGGGAGTCATTGAGGCAAGCTCGGCTTTCGCATCGCGGGAACCGCAGCCGGACACCCCGAAAAGACGGACGAAGTTTCCGTCAAGCCAGCCCGACAGTCCCGAAAATACCGCTTCGGGGTCGGCGCCGGCGCGGTCTATCTTGTTTAAAAAGATAAATCTCGGCAGATGAAGCCGGTCGAGAGCTTTCCAGATTGCGACGGTGTGCGGCTGAACGCCTTCGAGGGCGTCGATTATCACCGCCGCGCCGTCAAGCGCCGTCATCGAACGTTCAACTTCGCCGGCGAAATCGACGTGTCCGGGGGTGTCGATAAGGTTTACCCTTACCTTGCCCGACATAAAGGAGATCGCCGCCGCTTTTACCGATATCCCGCGCCGCCTCTCGATATCCATCGAATCGGCGACGGTATCTCCCGAATCCACCGAACCGGCGGAGCGGATAACGCCGCACCGACGGAGTATCTGCTCGGTAAGAGTGGTTTTGCCCGCGTCGACATGGGCGAAGATTCCGATGTTTCTTATATCCATATTGCTTCTCTTTTGATTTTCCGCGCTTCTCCCGCTTATTCAATTTTCCCATATTTAATTGAACAAAACAACCGGGATATTATGAAAATTATAGCATAAAAAGCCACCTCTGTCAACGAAAAAGCAATTAAGACGGAAACCGCGGACTTTGACTGAATCCGGTAACAACTATAATTGCAATTATTTAAATATTATGTTAATTTAATCCGAATATATATGGTTGACAAAGCGTTTTTTGTTATGGTATAATTATAAGAGACAGCTTTGTCCGTCTTTCATAATCGGTATGAAAACAGATATTACGTCAAGGGGAAAAATTATGCGCCGATCGTCAAGAAAATTCGATTACTCACTTGACACAGTTCTCGGCAGACTGCCGGATCCCTTCGTCATGGACAGCGGGCGGAGAGCCGCATCCGTTTCTGACTGGGAAAAACGGCGGCAGGAAATAATCAATACCGCCGTAAAGATCGAATACGGAGAGCTGCCGCCGCAGCCGGAACGTTTCGCCGTCTGGAGAATATATATGTCTGACGACAGGCAGCGTGAAGTTTACAGAATTATCTGCGGCAGAAAAGACAGGGGTTTTGTTTTTTCACTGAAATTCTACCGTCCGGCGGCTCCGGCCTGCGGTATTCTCTTCCCGACGATTGTTTGCGGAGACGACATTCCCGGAGTCATGTCGGAGGAAATAATTTCGCATATCGTCCGCAGAGGATTTATTCTCGCGCTGTTCAGCCGCGCCGATATTTTCCCCGACATTTCCGGAATCCCCTCCGATTCCGGCGTTCTGCGCGCCTACCACGATATCCCGATGAGCGCGGTGGGGGCATGGGCGTGGGGTTATATGCGGGCAATCGACGCCATATATCAAATCGAAGGCGTAGACACCGACAAAATAATCGTTACCGGCACCGGAAACAGCGGCAAAGCCGCGCTTCTTGCCGGCGCTCTCGACAGCCGCGCCGCTATAACTGCCCCCAACGGAAGCGGCAACCACGGTACCGGCTGCTGGCGCTACAAAATGAGGGAATACGACGAGCACGGAGTTTTGCGCGAATCGCCGGATATTGCCTCAATACTTCTGCACCATCCGGATCACCTTGGCCCCGAGCTTGCGAAATATTCCGGGCATGAGGATGCGCTGCCGTACGACATGCACTTCTTCAAAGCGCTGGTCGCGCCGCGCTGCTTCTGCGAAACGGAATCATACGGATACATCGAATCCAACCCGAAAGGAAGCTATCAGACATACCTTGCCGCGCGCCGGGTGTATGATTTTTTGGATGCTCCCGGCCGCATCGCCGCAATTTACCGTGAAGGCGGCGAGGGACTGCGCCTTTCCGACGTAAAGGCGCTGCTTCGCTTCTCCGAGCGGCAGTTCAACTCTCTGCCGCTTCTTGCCGCGTATCGCCGGGACGTATACCCGGATATGCCGCGGATATTCGACTTTTAATTCCCGCCCCGGTCTGCCAACGGCGGGGCTCTGCCGTCCTTCGGGTCGGCTTTTTTATCTTACGATTCAATTCGCAAGGCAATTATTAATAAATTAGCTATTGAGATTTTCTCTCTGATGTAGTATAATTAATTGGGAAGGCATTTGTCGTTTTTTGCCGGCTCTTTACGGGAGGCGCAAATTCCCCGTATTATTTTATTTTTTTATTTTTTCGCGGCATAAAGCCGCAAACTGCATTTCCGGCATAAGCCGCGAAATGCGCCACAACGCCTGACGCGCCGTCGGGATACTGACACGGCGCTTTTTTAAAAGAGGTGATCATCAAAGTACATGTTTTGGGATCTTTTTTTCAGAAAATCCGCAAAATCGAAGGAAGAAGGGCGGCTGAAGCCCCGCGCCGTCGCCTTCGTTGACTACGAGCACTGGTATATAGCGCTCGACAATCTTTACGGTATCCGGCCGGATATCAAGGGCTGGCGCGACGAGCTGGCGCAAAAGTATGACCTGAGCGAAATAATCATCTTCGCTGATTTTTCAAATCCTTCGCTCCGCTCGGAAATAAGCCGCATCCGCGAAGTGACGAACATCATCATCGAAACGCAGAACAGCTCGCCGACTTACGCCAAGGATTTTACCGACTTCATAATGCTCGACCACATTTATCAGAAGACGGTAAGCTCGCCGGATATCGACGTTTACATCATTTTCACCGGCGACGGCCACTTTTCTTCGGCGGTCAGCTTCATTATGAATCGTCTGAACAAGCCGGTGGTTATTTACGGGGTGCGGAACTCCCTTTCAAATCAGCTCCGCAACACCGCAAGCGAGGTGTATGAAATTCCCGCCGTCGCTCCCGCCGTCCGCCGTGGCTTTTTCGGAAAAGGCGAGCGTTCAAAGGAGAAACCGCACCCGAGCCGGAACCGGCCGGGCGGCTCTTCCGGAAGCAAGGCAAAAGCCGAGAAATTTAAGGTAGACAAGGAAAAAACCGAGAAAGCCAAGCTCGAGCGTCAAAGCGGCAAAAAATCCGGGGCCGATAAGGTCAAGCCGGAACCGGCAAAACCGGATAAGGCAGCCGCCGAACCGGCAAAATCGGCGCCGGCCAAAGCCGAAAAGGAAAACTCCAAAAAAACAAAGGCAAAACAGACAAAGGCGGAAAAAAACAAGGCCAAAAAAGGCAAGGCGGAAGCTGCCGATGCCGAAAAAGCGAAAGCCGAGCAGTTAAAGGCAGAACAATCGAAGGCGGATAAAGCCAAAGCCGAAAAAGCAAAGGCGGAAGCTGCTGCCGCGGATAAAGCCAAAGGCAACAACTCCGGCGCGGAAAAGTCGGGGGCAAAAAAGCAAAACGGCGGGCAAGCCAAGCCGGAACCGGCAAAAACCGAGCCGGACAAGCAGGGGACCGGAAAACAGGACTCCGTGAAAAAGGAACCTGCAAAACAGCAGCCTGTGAAGCAGGAGCCTGTGAAACAGGAGCCGGCAAAGCAGGAGATGCCGACAGAAACCGCTCGTCCTTCGAGAACAAAACCGAGCCGGACCGACATGGTCGACCGGATAATCGAAAAGCTGGCAAAGGAAAAAGAAGCGGCGGAAACCGCCGCAGCGACACCCGAACCCGCTCCGGCAGCTGCAGCCGGCGCCGTGGTAAGCGCCGACGCCGTATCCGTTTCGGGAGCGGCGGCATCCTGGGCTCAAATGCCTGCAAAGCAGGAAAACAACGGTAAGCGGCAGAAGAAAGAAAAGTCTTCCGACAAGGCGGAATCTGTGCCGGAAAACGCGGCCGCCGAAAAGCCGGCTGCGGAAAGCGCTTCAAACGGACAGAATAACGGCAGCAAAAAGCCGAAACAAAAGGCAAATAAATCGAAAAAAGACGGCGCCGGCGAAACCGAAACCAAGGTTCCGGAGGACGGCGCGGCAGCCGAAAACGACACGGAATCAAAGGAAAAACGCGAAGAGCGGAAACCGCTGGAATTTGAAGTAATCGCCGCCAGGATATTCGCAAACCTGCGTTATCTCGACGAGGTGAACAAAACCCGCCAGCGCCCGGCTCAGCCGACTTTCCGCGGCACCGTCGACGCCGTCGCAAGGGTAAACCGGATGCCGAAATCAGCCGTAGCCGACACGCTTCGGCGGCTTATCGAAAAGGGCGTAATAACACAAAGTTAGCAGACCGTCGGCGGCAACCCGGATGTCAAGGTCATAACGGTAGACTGGGCGGCAGCCGAAAGCTACGAAGCCCCCAACCGTCCGGAACCTTCCGCGGCCGACGCCGAACGGACCGGTTAATTGATTCCGCCTTTAATTTTCCGATATCGGTTTTTTAAAGCCTCCCGATAAAACGACAAAAGCTCCGCCTGGATATACCCTCGGCGGAGCTGCTTACATACGAAGCAAATCGTTTTTTGCCAAAAATGTCAAAATATTCATAGAAATTCAGGCGAAGTTATGTTACAATATTTAGTGTATACAACCGAAAAACAAAGGAGAAACCAATATGGGAATACTTGAAGATATCAGCGCCGCCCTGCAGTCCGGCCGTTCGGCAAAGGTTAAGGAAAACGTGACCCTCGCGCTTGAACAGGGCATAAAGCCGCAGACGATCCTTGAAGAAGGCCTTATCGCCGGAATGAATATAATCGGCGAGAAATTCAAGCACAACGAAGTCTTCGTTCCGGAAGTCCTCGTCGCCGCCCGCGCGATGAACGCGGGAACCGCCCTCCTTCGCCCGCATCTCGTAGCGGAAGGGGTGCAATCGAAAGGCGTAGTCATTATAGGCACCGTCAAAGGTGACCTGCATGACATCGGCAAGAACCTCGTCAAAATGATGATCGAAGGCAAGGGCATGACCTGCGTCGACCTCGGAGTCGACGTCTCGCCGGAAGCTTATGTCGACGCTGCGATCGAGCACGACGCAAAAATCATCTGCTGTTCCGCTCTTCTGACCACCACCATGGTCGAGATGAAAAATGTCGTTGCCGAATGCAAAAAGCGCGGCATCCGCGACAAAGTCAAGATAATGATCGGCGGCGCGCCGATAACGCAGGCTTTCTGTGATGAAATAGGCGCCGACTGCTACACCTCCGACGCCGCTTCCGCATCCGACGCCGCGCTCGCCATCTGCGAAGGCAGATTTTAAGCAAAACGATTCGTCTGCGTCGACAATACAAGCAAATTAAAACGAAAAGCCTCTGCTTCTCCGCAGGGGCTTTTGCGTATATAAAATCTTTGCTTAAAACTGAAGAAATCTCCGCCGGATCACGCGCCTATAAGAAGCAGGATCTGTCCTATCGGATACAGCCACCAGATGTATTTGTCGAATTCGCTGATTCCGCCCAGCCAGTTGAGACCGATGATGAAATCGGAGAGGAAGAAGGACATTATGCCGACGGCGGATATCAGCCGCCACTTCCCTTCGGCAAAAGTGAAGGAAAATACCGCAAGCATGGTAAGACCGATCACCATGAGATAGATCATCCCGAGAATATAGGTAGGGATGTCGCGGTCGGGTCTTAAGATAAAGAGCGCGGTCATTATTACGAACGTCATCGTGCATATCCCGAGCCCATAGAAGGTGCCGTCGCCGAGGAAACGGTGTCCGCAGCGGTTCAGGAGTATCATGAACGCCCAGAAATACATGAGGTGTCCTATCATGAAAAGGACGGGGCCGGTAAAGCCGAAGCCGGTAAGCTCGGTCACCTTTGTATCTACGCCGTTCCAGTCCATCATGAAGATATCGCCGACAGAACAGATGAACATCGCTCCTGCCGCGACAAAGCGGTCGGATGTCCGGAATATCAGCGCCAGTACAAGCGCCAGCAGCGAAATAAGGCAGGTCAGCACAAAGGAGCCGGGCAAGCCGAACCATGCAAAATATTGAGACAATTTAAACCTCCCGAGTCAACAGCAAATCACAGAACTAAAAACTGCCTCCGAACTCGCTCATGATGCCGGCAAAAGCGGCGGCAAAAACAACGCTCGAAATAATGCTCAGAACAACTGCGATAAGCGTCCAGATAAGCATTGCGCGGGCGAGATTTTTGCGGTTGATATTGGTTTCGTTAGAGAACGCCCAGACAAGCAGCATGATAAATCCGACCAGGGGTATCATGGAGATAAGGAAGAAAAGGATATACTGTCCCACCGTCATCGGAGCGTTAAGTTCGTTCATGCCGCCCGGAATTCCGCCGGGAACGCCGCCCGAAGCGTATATGCCCGGCTGCTGAGGCTGAGGATAGCCGTACTGTCCGCCGGGATTCGGATTCTGATACTGATTCTGGCCGGGGCTGCCGTATTGGTTCCCCTGCCGATACTGAGCGCCGGCGGGAGCGGCGGGCGGGACATATCCCTGCGGCTGAGTCATCGGCTGACGCTGTGCCTGCGGCTGAGGCGGTATCGGCTGTTGTTGGGCAGGCTGCTGCTGAGGGGGCGCCGCGGGCGTCACCTGGGGCTGCGCCTGGGGCTGCGCCGAAGGCGCCGGTTTTTCGTCTTTTGGAAGTCTTTGACCGCAATCGACGCAGAAAACCGCATCATCTGCCATATTTTGTCCGCAATTCGGGCATTTCATGTAAATATACCTCCGTTTTTTTATCTTTGGTTAAATAATTTCATTATGATATAATTATACCAAAAACCCGATGAGATTTCAATAATTTCGGAAAATTAAATCCGCTTCGCTTCTGCGGCTCAAAATTCACGTCAAGGCTGTTGCAATAAAGAGCCGGATATGATATAATTAATCATGCTTGTTTAAATAATTTGAAGGCTGCGGCGACGGACGCCCGGCGCGGTATCCGGCAAAAAAAATAAAGGAGAACCCGAGAGGGCATTTGAATATAAAATGGCAAAATACAGAATCGGACGAATAAACGACGAAATGGCGCGGCAGCTTGCCGTCATTTTTCGAAACATACGCGATCCGCGGCTCGACTCCTGTCTCGTTTCGGTGACGGCGGTCGACACAAAACCGGATTTGCGGTTTGCAAAGATATATTATTCGGTGATAAATTACGACAAGACGCTTACCGACGAGGAAAAAGACAAGCAGGTGCAGGAGGCGCTGGAATCCTCCTCCGGTTTTGTCCGCTCGGAGCTTGCCCGGCTTATCAACCTTCGGCTGACGCCGGAGCTGACCTTCGTCCGCGACGCATCGATGACCCGCGGTGCCGAGATATCGGCGGTCCTGAAGCGAATCGAACGGGAAGAAGCCAACCGCGCGGAACCGGCCGAGGAAGACGCCGATGAATGAGCCGATCGATATAACTCTCGATGCCGCCCGAAGGATGTTCGAAGCGGCGAAGCGGATAGTGGTTCTGACGCATGAGCGCCCGGACGCCGACTGCCTCGGAGCCGGAGCGGCGCTGGTTCTGGCAGGGCGCAAGCTCGGCAAAAAGGCATTCGCCCTAAACCCCGACGAGATCCCCGACCGGCTGAAGCCGGCAGCCGGATTTTCCGGCGAAAACGATGAGCAGAAAGACGGCCGCCTGCCTGTTTATATCACCGGAGAACCCGCCGAAAGCATCGCCGACGCGGTGAGCTGCTTCAACCCGGACCTGATAATCGCCGCAGACACCGCCGAGTTGTCGCTTTTGGGCGATTACGCCCCCGTTTTTTCCGGCTGTGTCGGGCTTAAGATCGACCACCATCCTCCGCGCGACAATTTCGGCGCTTTTAACTGCGTCGACGATACCGTTTCCTCCTGCTGCGAGATAATATTCCGGATGCTTCACCCGCTCGGAGTGATCGATAAAGAAATCGCGGCGGCGCTTTACGCCGGGATTATAGCCGACTCGGGCAATTTCAAATACCCGGCGGTGACGGCGGATACCCATCTTGCCGCCGCGGCTCTTATCGAAACGGGGATAAGCCATTCGGATATAAGCGAGCGGATGTTCGGGAAGCGGACGGAGAAGGACCTCGCCGGTCTGCGCGTCGCGCTCGACACCCTTGAGCGCTTTTCCTGCCCCCGCCGCGACGGAAAAGAGATCGGCTGCGCTTCGATTTTCATCTCAAACGCCGACAAGGAAAAATACTCCCTCGACGACGCCGACTTAAGCGGGCTCCACAGTTTTGCCCGCGATATCGAAGGCGTCGATGTCGGGGTGACGATAAAGCAGATGACCGATGAGCCGACGAAGTTCAAGCTGTCCTTCCGCTCGTCAAAGACCAACGTCTCGCTTATCTGCGAGCAGCTCGGCGGCGGGGGACACGCCCGCGCATCCGGCGGCGCCGTCGAAGCGGAAAGCCCCGAAGAAGCGAAGCGCCTGATTCGGGAAGCGATAGAGCGGTACGGCGAGCCGATAATTGATTAAAATGTCATCTAAATTCAGTATTCCTTATAAATCCATCCGCAACGGTCCTGACCTAACGGCGGGCAGCGGCGGCGGCATCGTCGTGCTTGACAAACCGGAGGGTTTGACCTCGATGGACTGCGTCAACTACGTCCGCCGCCTTTACCGCACCCAGCAGGTAGGCCATACGGGAACCCTTGACCCTCTCGCCACCGGCGTGCTCGTCATGCTCGTCGGGCGGGCGGTAAAGGTCTGCGAATACACATCGGGGGAACGCAAGCGCTACCTTGCCCGATTGCGGCTCGGGATAAAAACGGACAGCGACGACATATCCGGCGAGATAATTTCGAGTTATGACGGAGACTTGCCCGGCATCGGCGGCGTCAGAGCCGCCGCAGAGAAATTTTTAGGAGAATACGACCAGATACCGCCGATGTATTCCGCGATCAGCCACAAGGGAAAAAGGCTTTACGAGCTTGCCCGCGAAGGCATTGAGATCGAGCGCAGGCCGCGCAGGGTAGAAGTTTACAAAATATCGGTAAACCCGACCGACAGCCCCTCCGACTTTGACATCGATATTCTCTGTTCGGGCGGGACTTACATCCGCACCCTCTGCGGCGATATCGGCGAAGCCCTCGGCTGCGGCGGCACAATGGCGGCGCTGCGCAGGACGGGAGCCGGCAGCTTCGGCATCGATGAGGCTGACACAATCGAAGCGCTTGTCACTATGACCGACGAAGAACTGAAATCGAAACTCAAGCCGGTCGAACGTGTCTTCGACGACCTCGAAAACATAATTCTGCCCGACTTTTTCGGCTCTCTCGCCCGGCACGGCAACTCAATTTACTTAAAAAAACTTTCAAGATACAAAAATCGCGGCTTTGCCGTCGGCGACAGGGTCAGAATGAGCGACAAAAGCGGCTTTTTCGCTCTCGGAGAGCTGCGGATGCGAGAAAATGAGCTTGTAATAAAACCGATCAAGGCGTTCTGGACAAGCGAAACCCAGGACGGTATCGAAACCAAACCCGCAAACGATAAAGGAGACGGACAAAATGAATAAAAACGAACTTCTGATAGGCTGCGACATCGGCACTTCCGGAACGAAAGCGGTCGTCTTCGACGCTTCCGGCAAAGCCGTTTCGTCGGCGACATATGAATACGGAATGAGCCAGCCGCAGAACGGCTGGGCGGAACAGGACCCGCTCGACTGGTGGCAGGGCGCCTGCAGCGCGATAAAAGAAGCGGTGGAAAAGTCCGGCGCTTCCCCCGACGCGGTGCGCGGGATAGGGCTTTCCGGGCAGATGCACGGCCTTGTCATGCTCGACGAAGCCGACAGAGTCATCCGTCCCGCGATTATCTGGTGCGATCAGCGGACAGCGAAGGAATGCGAAGAGATGACCGCCGATCTCGGGCTTGACACCCTGATGAAGATAACCTGCAGCCCGGCGCTTACCGGATTTACCGCCTCGAAAATCAAGTGGGTTCAGAACAACGAGCCGGAAAACTGGGCGCGCTGCGCAAAGCTGATGCTGCCAAAAGACTATATCCGCTACCGGCTGACCGGGGAGTTTGCGACGGAGGTTTCCGACGCCTCCGGAATGCAGCTGCTCGACGTTCCCAACCGCCGCTGGTCGGACACCATGCTGTCATATTTCGGGATAAAGCCGTCGATGGTCGGCAAAATGTATGAATCGCAGGAGGCCACCGGCCGCCTTACCGCCTCCGCCGCCGCGCTCTGCGGGCTTAATCCCGGCGTTGTCGTCGCGGGGGGAGCCGGAGACCAGGCGGCCTCCGCCGTCGGAAACGGCATCGTAAAGAGCGGCGTTGCAAGCATTACGATGGGCACCTCCGGCGTCGTCTTCGTCCATTCCGATAGCGTCAAGACCGACAAAGAAGGCCGCGTTCACACCTTCTGCCACGCCGTTCCCGGCGCATGGCACGTTATGGGCGTCACTCAGGGCGCGGGACTCAGCTTCAAGTGGTTCCGCGACAACTTCATGGGGGACGCGGCGGCGACAGCCGCGATGTTCGGCGCGCCGCTGAACAAATACCTCGACGACATAGCCGCGACGGTTCCCGCCGGCGCGAGAGGGCTTTTATATCTGCCCTATCTGATGGGCGAGCGCTCGCCGCATCCGGATCCTTACTGCCGCGGGGTGTTCTTCGGTCTTTCCGCGCTGCACGGCCGCCCGGAAATGCTGAGGGCGGTGCTCGAAGGGGTGGTATATTCCCTGCTTGACTGCGCCGAAATCATTGAAGAAATGGGTATCCCGGTAAGCGACATTTCCCTCGCGGGAGGCGGAGCGAACTCCAGGCTCTGGACGCAGATGATGTCCGACGCCTTCGGCAAGACGATGTTCAAGCCGAATTCGTCCGAAAGCGGCGCTTTAGGCGTCGCCCTGCTCGCCGGAGTTGCGTCGGGAATTTACACCGATGTCGCAAGCGCGGCGGAGACTGTTGTCATAAAAACAATATCGAACAAGCCGGATATGAAACTCAACGAACTTTACAGGGGCTATTTCGGACTCTACAAGAATATTTACCTTTCATTGAAAGCTGATTTTAAAACTCTCGCGGTGCTTGACAAATAATCATGCCGAACGGAAGCGAATTTATTGTTGATTTCCTGCTGCGGCAGGGGGTGCGGACGGTTTTCGGCTACCCCGGCGCGCCGCTGCTTGAGTTATACGAAGCGATTCGGAAGAACAACGAGAGCGGGGATGAGAAACTTAATCACATCCTCGTCCGCCATGAACAGGGGGCGGCTTTCGCCGCCTGCGGCTACGCCCGCGCGACCGGGTTTCCCGGCGTCTGCATCGCAACCTCCGGCCCCGGCGCGATAAACCTTGCCACCGGTATAGCCGACGCCGATCTCGATTCGGTGCCGATGCTTATCATTACGGGACAGGTCGGAGTCGCCGAGATCGGCCGCGACGCCTTTCAGGAAGCCGACATCATGGGGATAACCATCCCCATCACAAAGCACAACTATCTCGTAAAAAAGCCGGAACTGCTCGCGCCTACCCTTGAAGAGGCGTGGCGGGTGCTCTCCACCGGACGAAAAGGACCGGTTCTGGTCGACATCTCCCACGACGTTCTGTCCGCCGAAATTACCGACCGGCGGGAGACGCTCGGCCGCCACGGCGATATACTGCCGAGGATAAGGGAGAACGGAATTCCTCTCTCGGTTCAGCTGCCGAAGATTGCGGCGCAGCTTGCCCACGCTTACCGCCCGCTTATTTTGGCCGGCGGCGGAGTTGTTTCGGGAGAGGCTTCGGCGGAGCTTTCCCGCTTTGCCGCGAAATATTCGATCCCGGTCGCCGTAACGCTGCCGGGAATGGGGCTGATACTTGACCGCAAGGTGAATATGCTGGGACTTACCGGTCGATTCGGCACCCCGGCGGCAAACGCCGCGATGGATCAATGCGATATAGTCATCGCCTGCGGCACCCGATTCTCCGACAGAACGGTGGCGGATTTCGACCGCTTTTCCCGCTCGCACTTCATAATTCACTGCGACATCGACTACGCCGAGATATCGAAAAACGTAAAAGCCGACCTGGCGGTCGTCTCCGACGCGCGGGAGTTTTTCGGCGCTCTCAGCGAGTGCGAAATCGAATACGACCCCGCCGCCCGCGAAAGCTGGAACGAACAGCTCCGCGCGATAAAGCAGAAGGCAAAAGCGCCGGCGGAGGAGCCGGAAAGCCGCCTTTCCTGCGCCGAAGTGCTCCGCGCCCTCGACGTCGTCGGGTGCGAGCGCCGCGACTGCGTTTACATCGCCGACGTCGGCACTCACCAGATGACCGCGGCGCAGCGGCTGATGCCGATATTTGAGCGCGGATTCATCACCTCCGGCGGACTCGGCGCGATGGGCTTCGGTCTGCCCGTCGCCTGCGGCGCTTCTATCGCTCTCTCCGAACGGGAAATGCCGGGAGACCCCCGGCAGATAGTCCTTATCTGCGGCGACGGCGGCTTTCAGATGACGGCGCAGGAGCTTTCGACGCTGAACCATGCGCCGATGCCGGTAAAGATATTCATTATGGACAACCGCTCTCTTGGCATGATAAGCGAATATCAGAAGAGCCGCTTCGTCGGAAACGTCTTTGAATCGGAGCTTATAAATCCCGATTTTGTCGGGATCGGCCGCGCCTACGGCATAGAATCCCGCTCGATAGACGTATCGAAGCGCGCCTCGCTTTTAGAAGAGATCCGGGATATCCTCTCCTTTCCGGATCATATGCTTGTCCGCTTCGACATTGATTAACGCTTTTTTATTGAATACCAACATCGGGTTTTGATATGGCTAAAATTTTTCACTGCGCCGATCTGCATCTCGACTCGCCGTTTTCCGGGCAGTCAGCGGAAAGATCCCTGCTGCTGCGCCGGGGGGTCTTTGATACCTTCAAACGCGCCGTCGAGAGAGCTTATGCCGAGCGCTGCGACCTTTTCATTATCGCGGGAGATATGTTCGACTCGGAATTTGCCTCCCCCGCGACGCTTGAAGCGGTAATGTCGCTTTTTGAATCGCACGGAAAAATGGTCTTCGCCGTTTCGCCGGGCAATCACGACCCCTATTCGCAGAATTCCTTCTGGAAGCGGGCGAAATTGCCGCAGAATGCGCATGTATTTTCATCGGATCGCCTGACAAAATTCTCAATGCTGTCGGCCGAGGGCGAGAAGCTGTCCGTCTACGGCTACGCTTTCACGTCGTCAACCCTTGACCGCTCCCCCTTCGCCGCTCAGACTCCGAAGGATCCCGGCATTATAAACATCGTCTGCGCTCATGCGGACATATACAACCCGCTAGCCAAAAACGCATTCATCACTCCCGCCGAAATCGCAAAGACCGGGTTTGACTATATAGCGCTGGGGCATATCCACAATCCCCCGCCGCCCGCCGAACAGGTGCAGAGAGCCGGAACAACGCATTACGCATACAGCGGCGCGCTCGCCGGACGCGGATTTGACGAATGCGGCGAAAGAGGCGGGCTTCTGCTCGAGATGAAAAAGATAGACTCGGAGCTGTCGCTCAGTTACAGCTTTATTTCGCTCTCCGAATATATCTTCCTGAATCTTGCCGCCGATGTCACCGGCGCCGCCGACATAAACGACGTCCTCGCGAAAATCTCGCCGCTTTCGGTGTCGGTAAGGAATCCGCAGAAGACGGCGCTGCGGCTTACTCTGACGGGGGACACCGCCCCCGGCTGCAGGATAGGCGGAAACTCGATCGCCGAAACTTTCGGACCCCTCTTTTCCTTTGAGCTGCAGGACTTTACCGCGCCGCTCTTCGACGCCGACGCGCTCAGGAACGACAAAACAATCCGCGGCGCCTTCTTCCGCGCGCTTTTGCCGAAGCTTGAGAGCGATGACCTCAAAACCCGCGCCGCGGCGAGAGAGGCGCTCGAATACGGCCTTCGCGCCCTCGCGGGGAATCTCTGAGACGCTGTACAATAAATCTTACAAAACCGGGACTTTCACACGATGTATAAATTCTTTCTGCTTGACGCCGACATGACCCTTTTCGATTTCGACCGCGCCGAAAAATTCGCGTGGTTCGAGACGATGAAAATCTATTCGACGACTCCTCCCGACGACGCGATGTTTGATTTTTACCACGACTTAAACGAGGGGCTCTGGAAAAAGTTCGAGAGGGGCGAGACGACAAAAGACCTGCTTGTCCTTGAGCGGCACAGGCGGGTCTTCCGGAAATACGGCGTAGACGCCGATCCCGCCGTTTTTAACGAATGTTATCTCGACAAACTCGGCGACGGCAGCTTTCCGCTTCCGGGGGCGCTTGATTTTGCAAAAGCGGTAAGAGAAATCGCCGACAGGCGCGGCGGCGGAATTTACATCATCACCAACGGAGTTGAGCGGATACAGACGCGGCGCCTCAGAGAATCCGTCTTCGCGCCGCTTGCCGATGAGATTTTCGTGTCCGAAACCGCAGGATATCCGAAGCCGGATATGCGGTATTTCGACTATGTGTTTTCAAGGATAGACGGATTTGACCCCAATCAAGCCGTTATCGTCGGCGATTCGCTTACATCCGACATTCAGGGCGGCAACAACGCCGGGGTGTTCGCCATATGGTACAATCCCGAAAAAAAGCCGAACGAAACCAAAGCCGTCCCCGACTTCGAGGCGGCCGATTACGATGAGATAATCGGATTTATAGAAGAGCATTGAGCGAGGGAATTATGAAAAAAGTCGTAGTTTATATCCCGGTCGAGCCGGAAAACCGCGAGAGAATACAGGCAATCGCAAAGGACTATGAATTCACATATCTGCTGCCGCCCGAAACGGATATCATGAGTCCCGCAAAGCCGGATTTCCGGGCTTTTGCCGAAGAGCTGAGAGAAGCCGACATTTCCTTCGGCGTTCAGCCGATAAATCTGATAAAAAAGATGCCGAAGCTTTCCTGGGTACATCTTTCGATGTCCGGCGCCGACGCATACTGCGTCCCCGGAGTGCTGCCGGAAACGACGGCGCTTACCTGCTCGACCGGCGCATTCGGTCAGGCGATATCCGAGCATATGCTCGCCTGCACCCTCGCGCTTTATAAAAAGCTGCCGCTTTATCGCGACAATATGGCGGAAGGTCTCTGGAAAGACAGAGGGACTGTCCGTTCCCCCGAAGGGGCGAGGGTTCTGGTCATCGGTCTGGGAGATATCGGCGGGCGCTACGCAAAACTCATGAAGCTGCTCGGAGCGCACGTGACCGGAGTCCGCCGAAGCGGCTTCGGCCTTCCCGACTATATCGACGAATTATATCACAGCGAATCGATAGACACGCTGCTGCCGAAAGCCGACATAGTCGCGATGGCGCTGCCGAACACCCCGTCGACGGCGGGAATGATCGACAAGAGACGGCTCGCGCTTATGAAGCCGGGGGCGATTATACTCAACGTCGGACGCGGAAACGCGATCGACACAGACGCGCTCTGCGACGCGCTTGAATCGGGACATCTCGGCGGATGCGCGCTGGACGTCACCGATCCGGAACCGCTGCCGAAGGATCACCGTCTCTGGAAGATTCCGACGGCGCTTATAACCCCGCACATCTCCGGCTTCTTCCATCTTCGCAGGACCTATGACAATATAATCGATATCTTCTGCGCCGAGCTTGAAAGATACGTCTCGGGCAGACCGCTTCAGAACACGGTGGACCGCAAGTCCGGCTACCGTAAGACGATTTAAAAATCAGAGGATCAAAATGCGGATCGACCGGATTCATATAATGCGTTTCGGAGGGATAGCCGACCTCGACCTTGAGCTGTCCCCCGGCGTCAATGTAATCTACGGGCCGAACGAGTCGGGCAAATCGACCGTTATGCGCTTCGTCTGCTTCGTACTTTACGGATTTGCCGACAAGACGGAGCGGGAAAACAATATGCCGCCCGGCTTCGACAGCGTTTCCGGCTGGATGGTCGTGACCGACGGCCACGGCGGCAAAGAGCGGGAGTTCCGGCTTGAGCGGGAATGCTTCCGCTCGGGTCTCGACCGCCTTTCCGTCATAAACACGGCGACCGGAGCGGTTGTTTCGAGGGACAAAGCGCCGGGGATCTCGCTTCTGGGACTGCCGCGGGAGATGTTTGTCAAAACGGCTTACATCAGCCAGTCGGACGGCCTTTCCTTCGACGGCTCAAAGCTGAACGACAGCATTGAAAACATACTCTTCTCCGGCGACGAGACGGTAAACACCTCATCGGCGCTGAAAAAGCTGGATTCCGCCCGGGTCGAGCTGTCTCATAAAAGCGGCGGCGGCGGAAAGATAGGCGAACTGCGCGATAAACTTATAACCGAAACCGCCGCCCTCGAAACGGCGGAGAAGAATCACGCGGCGGTACTCGAGCGGCAGATAAGGCTTGAAGATATGAGAGCCAGGCTGGATACCTGCGAAAAGAACGAAGCGAAACTCAGGGAGGGCGCCGACGCGATAGGCGACCTAAAAACGCTCAGATACGCCGAACAGGTCGAGGAATACGGCCGCTTTCTCGCAACAAAGAAAAAGGAGCTTTCCCAATACCGCGCCGAAGGCACCTGGAAGGGATTTTTGCCGAACCGGCTCTATCTCGAGAAGCTTAAAGAGCTGAAAAACGACCGCGACAGGCTCGTCGCCGAAAAAGTGACCCCGATCGACACCCGCACGGTGCCGGTAGACGAGACCGCCAAAAAAAGACTCCGCGAATCGGGCAGGCGGATAAGCGAAGCGGGCGGGCGTCAAAAAGTGCTCGACGGTCTTACCGAACTTGACGCGAAGGTCCGCCGCGCCCAGACCTTTGCTTTACTGATGGGACTGCTCTTCCTTTTCGCAGCCGCCGCAACCGTCGCGGACGCGCTGCTGGCGCCGCAGTATATCCTGCCGTTTATCGTCGCGGACGTGCTCTTTTTAGCGGCGATGCTTGTCTGCTTCTATTTCCGCGCAAAATACCTTTCCGATATCGACAAGTACTTAGCCGAATGGAGCGCCGAAGACTACAACACCCTCTCTGTCGCCCTCGACTCAGTTATCGAGGAAACGGAAATCGTCGGGCGGGACGAGAGCATAGCCGACGAAAACCGGAAGAAATTCGAAGAAGCCATCGCAAGGCTGAAAGAAAAAGACACAGAGATATCAAAATGGCTCTCGATGTGGGGGCGGGCTGACCTCGACGCAACCATTGAAGAAGTCGAAGAGCTGCGGACCGGCATCGAGAACCGCGAAAAGGAAATTGAAGGATATCAGGCGAAATACGACGCGATGGCGTCGTCGGGATATGTCGAAAGCTCGTCTATCCGCGCGAAGCTTGAAGCCGCCGGAGTCGATCCCGATAACGCCGACCCGGACGACCTTTCAAGGCGCCTCGAGTTTGCCCGCAAAGCCGCCGATTCTCAGCGGAATCATGTACATTCGCTCGAGACGGAGCTTGCCGCGCTTACCGCGGTATTTGCCGAACCTGCGCCGATAGCCGAGCGCTGCATCGCCCTGATGGGCGAGATAGAGAAGCTTGAAGCCAGGCGGGACGCGCTTGCCCTCGCATACGAAACCCTCGAATCCGCCTCCGACGCGCTTCGCGCTTCGGTAGCGCCGGCGCTTACCGAAACCGCCGGAAAGCTGATGGCGGCGGCAACCGACGGAAGCCTGCGCACGCTCGGAGTTTCCGGCGAACTTTCGCTTAATTACGAGCGAGACGGGCGGACGATGCCCGAGGAGCTTATGAGCTCCGGCACGAAAGACGCCGCGTATATCTGTCTGCGGCTCAGCCTTCTGCAGCTGCTTGCGGCGAAAGCCGACCCGCCCATTATGACCGACGAAGCGTTCAGCCGCCTCGACGACAAGCGGCTTTCGAGGATGATCCGGCTCTTTTATTCGCTCGGAGAGGCGGGGATTCAATCGCTTATCTTCACGGCTCAGCGGCGGGAAGGAGAGGCTTTATCCGAACTCGACCCGGAAGCTTTGATAATCGAACTCTGATATGTTCATAAATCTGTATGAAGAAATAATCGCATCAAAGCCGGACGATTTTTCAAGGCGCGCCGCCGCCTGCGCCCTGCGGCTCTGCCGCGGAAACCGTAAAGCCGATGTCGACGCGGTCTACGCGGCGGCTATGCTCAGCCGCCTGAATGACGAAGACATCGCGGAGATGCTGAAAAGAAACGAATGGTATGACGACAGGATAAAGAAAGTTTTAGACTGCCTTCATTGCCTTGACGGTTTTCTTTATCCGCCGGAATATCCGGCCGATTCCGGCGATGAATCCGACAGCAGCGGCAGCCGGGAGCCGAACCGGGACGACGGCGAAACACAGGGAACTTCGCAGGCGCATTTCTCCCTTGAAGCGAAGATACTCTGCGACGCCTTTTGCATCGCCGACAGCGGCATTATCAGCGCCGCCGAAAAACTCGGCGGTTTTACCGATATTCTCCCGAAAAAAGACGATAAAAAAGCCCGCGCGCTGACAAAACGCGGAGGCGCCGCCATTGCCGAAGCGAAGAAATCCGCCGATGAATGGCTGAGAGCGCTCGGCGCCGAAATCGACGGGCTTGAAGCGGAACACCGCCGGTTTTACAAAGAGCGGGTCTTCGAAGCGCCGCTGCACCACCGGCTCGGGCTCATCCGCCCCGGCGCCGGCTTTAAGATGGACGGGTATTTCGTCTGGTGCGCGTCGGTGATAAAACACAAAAACAAATATCACATGCTGGCGTCGCGCTGGAAATCGGGGCTCTCCTTTCCCGAGGGGTATATGGTCGGCTCCGAGATTGTCCACGCGGTGTCGGACGACCCTTTAGGTCCTTTTTCCTTTACCAACCGCGTCATTGCTCAGCGCCCCCGCGGCAGCTGGGACAGCCAGATGGCGCATAATCCGCGGATAATCCGCATCCGCGACCTTAAAGGGGAGCTGTTTTTGCTCTATTACATCGGCACGCCTTACAACGACGCAAATATGCGGCGGATAGGCGCCGCCTCCGCCAGAGCGCCGGAAGGTCCCTGGACGCGGCCGGACAAGCCTATTGAATTGGGACTCGGCGGCTGCTTCTGCCCTTCTCCGATGCAGGACGACGACGGGTCTATCCTTATGGCGTTCGGTCACGGCGACTTTCGCATCGGCATTGCCCGGGCAAGACGCTGGGACGGCGAATACGAGCTGCTTTCAAATGATATCCTGCCGGGGGTCGAAGCCGAAGACCCTTTCCTTTACAAATACGGCGGCAGATATTATATGATAGTTTCCGACACCGAGGGAAAACTGCTGGCGGAATTTAACTACAAAACCAACGCCGCCGTATCCGGAACTCATCGGGACGCCGGCGCCCGACAGAGCGCCGGCGCCCGAAAGGGCGCTATGCTCGTCTCCGACGACGGAATTGACTGGAAGCTTGACGAATATCCGAAAGTCTACGGAAACACGCTTATGTACAGCGATATGTCGGTCGGGCGGGCGGAACTGAAGATGCATCCTTTCCTGCTCTGCGAATCCGGCAGGCCGAAAGTTTTATACACCGCCGTATTGAAAGACGGCGGGACAGCAAGCATATCACAGCCGATAAACGATATCCCCCTCCCCGAATATCAGGAGAAACGCCGATGAACAAAGAATCAGAAAGACTTGACCGCTCACTTCCCCCGCCGGAAAGCAGGGGCGGCAGGATTTTCAGCGCTTACGGCTCGAGGATTTTTGATACCGATGAAGAGATACCGGATATGTTCGCGCTGTTTTCGAGAACCACCTTCGGCGAGCTTGAGAGCCTGCTGCTTCGCGCCGAATCCCGCGACTCAAAGGCGTTTTACCGGGCGCTGCTCAATCTGAAACTCCAGATAGCTCAGGAGAAGGTTGTCGGAGAGGAGCTGCTCTGATGGCGGAAGAAAGGGTTCCTCCCGTTTACACCCTCATCGCCGGCATAAACGGCGCCGGAAAGACTTCTCTCTATACGATTTTAAAAGAAGGCGCCGATCTCGGCGTCAGGATAAATACCGACGAAATGATAACCGGCGGCGGAGGCGACTGGCGAGACAACCTGGAACAGCTCAAAGCCGGACGGCGGGCGGTGACGCTTATCAACGACTGTATCGACACCGGCGTTTCCTTCCATCAGGAGACCACTCTGCCCGGCCCGACGATACTAAAATACGTCCGCAAGGCAAAGGCAGTCGGATTTGAGATCCGGCTTTATTACGTCGGCGTCGACTCGCTCGACATCGCAATTGAAAGGGTAAGACGAAGAGTCGCCCGCGGCGGACACGGCGTTGACGAACGCATCATCTCAAAAAGATACAGAGCGCTGCCGGAAAACCTTTCCGCGCTGCTTCCTCTCTGCGACCTTGCGGTATTTTACGACAACACCTCCCGCTTTCGTCAGTTCGCCATGATAAGACACGGACGGCTCGTCGACTTCGACCGGGAGATACCCGGCTGGTTTTTCGGAATACACGGGATTCGCTTCTATGTATCCCCTCAGCTTCCCGAAAGCACCGCGCATGTCGCGTCTCAGTCGCTGCGCTTCGTTCCGGCAAACGCGGTTCCCGGCGGCACCGTAATCGCCCCGGACGCAAATCAAAGCGCCGGAATGCCGGAAATCAATTCATCCGAGGATGATATATAAATGATAGATCTTTTGGAGCTGCACAAGCATTTCATCGCCCCGCACATCCGCCCCCATGCGGCGGCGATCGACTGCACGATGGGCAACGGCAACGACACCCTCGCCCTTTCGCGGATGCTGGGCGAAACCGGCCGGGTTTACGCCTTCGACATACAGGAGCAGGCGCTTGAAAACACAAAAAAACTGCTCGAAGCGGAAAACGCGCCGGAAAATTACATCCTTATACTCGACAGCCACGCGGAAATACTGCGATATATCCCGGAAAATGAAGACGTCTGCTGCGTCATGTTCAACTTGGGCTGGCTGCCCGGCGCCGATCATTCGACCTTTACCCTGCGCGAATCGACGATGAGGGCGGTTGACGGAGCCGTCCGGCTGCTCGCTCCCGACGGAATAATCCTTGTAGCCGTATACCCCGGCCATCCGGAAGGAAAGCTGGAAGGGGAAATGCTTTACGAATACTTCAAAACCTTTGACCGCCGGCAATGGTGCGTCAGCCGGGTGCAGATAATCAACTCCCCGACATCGCCCTATTTTTTCGCGGCGGAGAAGAAGTAAAACAGAAATGCCCACGCGCTGAAAAACCGCGCATGGGCATATTTTTACGTTTTGAGCAGGATTAAACCACCGGAAACGACAGCAGCGCCTTGAACAAATCTCCGTCGATTTCTATCCGCAGGCTGCCGCCCATGAGTTCGGCGATACTTTTCGCTATCGAAAGCCCGAGGCCGTTGCCGTCGGTGTGTCTTGATTCGTCGCCGCGGGTAAAGCGCTCCATCAGCTCCTCCTCGGTCATGTCGAGAGGATCGCGGCTGGTATTCTTGAAGCTGAACAGCGCGAATCTGCCGACTTTCTCCAGCGTCAGATATACCCTCGTCCCTTCAAGGGCGTATTTTTCGATGTTGTTCATCAGGTTGTCGAAGATGCGCATCATCCGCCGTCCGTCCGCCATAACGGTAAGCTTCTCATCCGGCATCCGGACGATAAGAGAGAGACCGGCGGCATCGAGCCGTTCCTGATATTCCCCCGCCGCCTGAGTTACGAAAGTCTCAGCGTCGCAGGGGGCTTTTATAATCTCAAGACTGCCGCTCTGCGCCTTCGACGCCTCGACAAGGTCATCGATAAGCCGCTTCAATTTGTCCGACTGACGGCTGAGCACCTGCGAATATTCAATTATCTTTTCGTTTTCGGTTTTCTCTTTTGAGATAAGTTCCGTATAATTTATGATCGATGTCAGCGGGGTTTTGATGTCGTGCGAAACGTTGGTGATTAGTTCGGTTTTCATCCGTTCGCTTTTCATCCGCTCATCCACCGCCGCAGAAATGGCGCCTGCGATGCCGTTGAGGTTTTCGCCGTGCTTTTTGAAATCAAGGAACATCCCTTTTGTATCGGTGAGGCAGCCGAGGTCGCCTTTTGCCAGCCGCTCGCCGCTCTTTTGCAGCCGCCGCATCAGCACTGCGACATATAGAATTGCCGGGAAGACGATAAGGCGGCTGAAAAACCAGAGCGCCGCAAGATTTGGGTATGAGTATACGCCGACATACAGCGCGAACAGCTCAGAAAGCCCGACGCCCAGAAGCAGGAGTATCGTCTTCCAGACAAGCGGCATCTCGCGCAGAAATCCGCCCAGAAACCTCAAAATTCTTAAAATAAGACTGCCAAAAGAGCAAAAGGTATTCTGGAGAAACCGGATCATCCCCCAGAATACGGTATTGGTAAACAGCGTCCCCTCTTTCAGCCGCGCCGCCGCCGACATGCAGGTACCGAGAAAGACGGCAATCTCAATTAAAGTGAATACGCCGAGGACGATTAAAACGCCGTAATTTGTGCCGGAACCGAAGATTTCGACGGCGACGGCAAGATACACAAAATTCGGCAGCATCAATATATCGAACGGCAGTCGGTTAAGCGGTCCCATATGCAGCTCGTCGTCTTCCGGACGCCGCCCGGAAACGCTCATCAGCGCGACGAAGAGCAGCACAGCCGACACCGCTGCCGCGGGCGCGATATAGAGCACCGCGTATCTCGCCCGATAGCAAATCCGGATTGCTTTGACGCCCAAAGAGATATCGTCCCGAACCGGAAGATCCTCTTTCAGAGAGATTTCGAGGGTGTATTTTGCCTTGCCTTCGCCGAAATATCTGTTTTGATCTTCGGTGAATTCGTATGACCGCGTGAAGCTGTCGGCGTGTTTCTCGGCGGAGGAGGAAAGAGTTTCCTTTTTTGTGTCGTTATCGGTCAGCCGCCAGCAAAAGTTTTCGTTGATGTCACTGTTGTCGCCGTTTAATGCGCGATTGAGAAAATAATCGGCCCTCGAATGCATCTGTCTTTCGATGTATATATCCGCCGAATACTGCTCGGTTTTGACATAAAGTCCGTAATCGTAAAAGAACGCCGCGGCAAGCGCCGATCCCGCCGCCGCGATGATCGACAGCGCGCAGAGCAAAAAGAGCAGTGTTTTTCCGATAACGCTTCTTAAAAATCGTTTCATCTCTATTTCACCTTCTCCATCTTATAGCCCTGACCGAAAATCACCTTGATATAGCGCGGGTCCGAGGGGTTTATCTCGATCTTTTCCCTTATATGCCGGATATGAACGGCGACGGTGCTTTCCGAACCCAGCGGCTTTTCCCGCCAGACGAGGGAATAAATCTCCTTCGGACTGAATACCTTTCCCGGATTGCGCATGAAAAGCCGGAGTATTTCGTATTCCTTCGGCGTAAGCGCGGCTTCTTCTCCGTCGACGCTGACGGTTTTTGCCGCGTCGTCGAGTTCAAGCCCGCCGATTATAAGGGTTTCCCCGCCCGGCTCGCCGGAGCCTAACCTTATATACCGCCGCAGGGCGGATCTTACCCTCGCGCAGACTTCCGACGGGTTGAAGGGCTTGGTGATATAGTCGTCCGCGCCGCAGTCAAGGCCGAGAATCTTGTCCGAGTCTTCGCTTTTCGCGGTGAGCATTATAATGGGAACGTTCGAAAACTCGCGTATCTTCGCCATCGCGGCGATGCCGTCCATCCAGGGCATCATTATATCCATTAAAATTAGGTGCAGCTCCTCGCGGGAGGCGATATCCACCGCTTCAACTCCGTTTTCCGCCTCGAAAATGGCGTAATCGGGGTTTGAGAGGTAAATTTTCAGCGCCGACAGTATGTCGCGGTCGTCGTCGCAAATAAGTATGTTTGGCATGGCGTTCATCCTTTCCGTATAATATTATACCATATCGGCGATTAAGAGTAAACAGCGGCCGGGATTAAGATTTTCTTAAGAAAACAACAATTTAAGTCTTCATTTTTGTTAAAAACATCATTGACATACTTTAATTGCCGTGTTATAATACTATTATGTTGTAAACGCAACCAACAAGATAAACACTAAAGGAGGCATCTCAATTCTAATGAAGAAACTCATTTCGATTTTCGCGGTCGCCGCGATGCTGCTCTGCGCATTCACCGCCGCAGCTTCGGCCGCGGAACTGCAGAACTACTGCAAAAAAGCGACGATACTTGAGGTATCCGCCGCAGTTGACGCAAACCCCGCGACCAACGCCATCGACGGCAAGGGCGACACCTTCTGGGCTTCCGGAAAGGTAGACACCGCCAACATCGTAGTTGATCTCGGCAAGCCGATGCCGGTCGGATACATCCAGATCATCTGGGGCGACGATTACGCCGTCAGCTACGGCTTAGGCACATCTTCCAACGCCGAAGCGGTCGCCGGAACCGACGTGTATGAATCCAAAGGCGGCACCGACGAGATCACCCTCGACAGCATCACCACCATGCGCTGCCTCAACTTTGAGCTTTACAAGCCCTCCGGCTCAAACGGCTTTGCTATAAAAGAAATCGTTATCAGAAGAACCGCCGACGCGACCGAAGCGGCGGCTTCCGGTTACCCGAGCTCCGGCGTGACCCCGCCCGACGGCTCATTTATAATCAAAGGCGAGCTCATCGGTCTTGAGGAAGGCTGGGGCGGCAACGCCGACGCCGGCAGAGACGCTGCGTTTGACGGCGACATCAACACCTACTTCGACCCGCTCGGCACCGGCGACGGCTACGCCGGCGTTGACGCAGGCGAACAGTATACCCTGACCTACATCGTCATTCATCCCCGCGACGGTCAGCTTCCCCGCTTCGACGGCGCTGAAATCAACGGCTCCAACGACGGCGAAAACTGGGAGCTTATCTGGATAAGCGAAGGAGAGGCTGAGGAATGGACCTGGCAGGAAATTTCCGCCGACAAATTCAAGATTCAGAACCCGACTTTCCGCTACTTCCGCTATTTCAACGAATACACCCACGGCGACGTCGGTGAGGTTGAGCTTTACGGCGTTCCGGTTGACGGCACCGTCGACTGGCTCCCCGTTGAAGAAGAAATTATAATCGAAGAAGAGGCGCCGGCAGAAGCAGCGCCGGCAGAAGCAGCGCCGGCAGAAGCAGCGCCCGCGGCAGCGCCGGCTGCCCCCGCGGCTTCCCCGCAGACATCCGATGCCCTTTCGCTTGTCGTCGCGGCGGCCGTCATGGCGCTCGGTTCCGCAGTTATCGTCTCAAAGAAGAGAAAATAAGCTCATAACCGATTCAACGAGCCTTAACTTGGTTTAAGGCTCGTTGAATTTTTTTCGTCAGGCTGCAAATTCAGACAATATTAATAATATACCGGGGTATTTTACAATTCCTCCGAATTTTAACGCAGAAAGTTTCGGCTTTCTGTGTTTTTTTGCAATTATCTTAAATTTTAAGTCAAATTAATGTAAATGTATTGTTGACATATTGATTTTAATATGATATAATTATGACAAGCTCAATAAACCGGGCGTTACATGTATAAGGAGAGAGGACACCATGAAAAAACTAATTGCAATTGCGATCATGCTGGCGCTTGTTCTTACCGTCGCTTCCGCGGCGGAAGGCGTCGGCGATGCTTATCCGAGCTCCGGCGTGACCCCGCCGGAAGGTTCCGCTATCATTAAAGGCGAGCTTATCGGTCTTGAAGTAGGCTGGGGCGAAAACGCCGACGCCGGCAGAGCCGCCGCGTTTGACGGCGATATCTTCACCTTCTTCGACCCGCTCGGCACTGGCGACGGCTACGCAGGCATCGATGCGGGCGAAGAATATATTCTAACCTACATCGTTATTCATCCGCGTGACGGCTTTTTGGATCGCTTTGACGGCGCAGAAATCAACGGCTCCAACGACGGCGAGAACTGGGATCTCATCTGGATGAACGAAGAAGGTGAGGCTGCCGAATGGGATTGGCAGAAGATTCCCGCCGACCAGTTCAAGATCAAAGACACCGGCTACCGCTACTATCGTTACTATAACGAGCTGATGCACGGCGACGTCGGTGAAGTCGAGCTTTACGGTTATTCCAAAGCCGCCGCCGAAGCTGCCGCCGCTGCCGCCGCAGAACCCGAACCCGTAATCGAGGAAGCTCCGGTTGAAGCCGCTCCCGAACCCGCTGCCGAACCGGCTCCTGTCGCTGAAGCAGCTCCGGCTGCCGCCGCTCCGGCGCCCGCTCCGCAGACCTCCGACATTACCGCGCTTGCGGTTGCCGCCGCCGTTATGGCTCTCGGTTCTGCCGCCCTGGTTTCAAAGAAGAGAAGATAAGCTCCCGATCGAGTCAGGCAGGTCTGCCGAAATCTTCACTTAATTAACAGCAGGTTCCGATAATATCAATACGAATTTGCGGTTAGCTTGACAATTCGGATAAAAATCGTGAAAAGTTTCGACTTTTCGCGGTTTTTATTATGGTTGTTTTTCGGTTTTCTTAAAATAATTTCTTTTTTGCGAATATTGTTGTTGACATGCCGTTTTTTGTATGATATAATTATTGCAAGCTCCGAACAACGGTGCATAAATAATACAAAGGAGTGCATTTCCATGAAAAAATTAATTGCTTTTGCAATTACGCTGGCGCTTGTTCTTACCGTCGCTTCAATGGCAGAAGGCGTCGGCGATGCTTATCCGAGCTCCGGCTTTACCCCGCCGGAAGGCTCCGCCATTATAAAGGGCGAGCTTATCGGAAACGAAGTCGGCTGGGGCGAAAGCGACGCAGCCGGCAGAGCCGCTGCGTTTGACGGCGATATCTTTACCTTCTTTGACCCGCTCGGCGTCGGAGACGGCTATGCAGGCATTGATGCCGGCGAAGAGTATGTTCTTACCTACATCGTCATTCATCCCCGTGAAAACTGGAACGCTCGCTACGACGGCGCTGAAATAAACGGCTCCAATGACGGCGAAAACTGGGATCTCATCTGGATGAACGAAGAAGGTGAGCCCGCCGAATGGGAATGGCAGTACATTCCCGCCGATCAGTTCAAGATCAAAGAACCGAGCTATCGCTACTATCGTTACTACAACGAACTGCAGCACGGTGACGTAGGCGAAGTCGAGCTTTACGGTTATTCCAAAGCCGCCGCCGCAGCTGCCGCCGCAGAACCCGAACCCGTAGTCGAGGAAGCTCCGGTTGAAGCCGCTCCCGAACCCGCTGCCGAACCGGCTCCGGTCGCCGAAGCAGCTCCGGCTGCCGCCGCGCCGGCTCCCGCTCCGCAGACCTCCGACATGACCGCGCTCGCGGTCGCTGCCGCAGTTATGGCTCTCGGTTCCGCCGTTGTCATATCGAAGAAAAGAAAGTAATAATCTTTACACTGCGCCGAAGTCCGCTTAATTCTTCACATAATTAACGGCTGATACCGATAATATCAATACGGATTTGCGGTTAATTTGACAATTCGGAAAAAGTTCACGGAAAGTTATGGCTTTCCGTGATTTTTTATTGCAGTTATTTTTCGGTTCTCTTAAAATAATCGTAAATTTCCAAAGTAACTGCAACACATAATAAAAGCTGCAATTAGGCTGAAAAACCGGTGCAATTACATTGAAAAATACAGGTATAAAAGAACAGAACAGGGTAAAAACGAGATAAAAACAGAAA
>DUUJ01000019.1 GCA_012841635.1 Clostridiales bacterium
CGGATAGAAAGCGTGGGACGGTATGTCGATTGGGGAAGAGGGGACTTTGCGGGGATGGGGGAAAGCAAATAAGAACTTAACTTTGGTACGGCGATGTTTCGGCTTCGCCGAAACTCGCGACCGGCGCGGAGCGCCGGTCAGCGCCGGTCATTTTTGCCTTTTATTGTCGTGTTTTTCTTTACATTTTTGTTCCGCTGTGATATAATTGAATAAACGCGAAGCGTTTATTCGGAGAGTTAAGTCATTATCGGTGTTTTTTAAGGTACATAAATCGTAATTCAAGGGGGGCATATCATGAATCAGCTTACAAAAAAACTTATCTCCCTTCTCCTCTGCGCCTGCTTTTTGGCTGGCTTCATCGCCTGCGGGGACAAGGGCGCGCCTGCCGAGACCGCCTCGGCGGAGACGGCGGCGGCTCAGGAAGCTGCCGAGGCTGCCGAAACGACGGCTGTAAAGCCGAATCTTCCCGACACCGACTGGGAAGGCAGGGAGTTCCACGTTCTGGGGCACAGCGATCCGACCTATACGCAGTTTGACAACTTCGAGATATACGCCGAAGGGGAAAACGGCGAGATCGTCAACGACACCATCTACCGCCGCAATCGAACCATTGAAGAGCGGTACAACGTAAAAATAAAGGCTACCCTCAACCAGGACGAAAAGGGGATTCTGCGCAAAACGACGATGGCGGGAGAGCAGCTTTACGACCTCTTCTTTTCGCCGCTCAGGGTTATCGGCGGGGTTATCACCAACGGCGACCTGCTTGATATGAACGAGATAAAATACATCGACTTTTCGCAGCCGTGGTGGAACAGCCGGGCAAACGGCGAGCTTGAGCTGTGGGGACACCTTTACGCGACGACTTCCGACTACGGGCTTGAAGACAAAAAGCGTTCCTACATCACCGTAATGAACCGGGATATGGCGAAGGACTACGACCTTCCCGACGTCGTCGCGCTCGTCGACGACGGGGTCTGGACCGTCGATCGGATGACCGAGATGTGCGCCGCCGTCGCGGCCGACCTTGACGGCGACGGCGAGATGACCGACGCCGACCGCTGGGGGCTGACGATGGATTCATACAACGCCTTCACCAACTATCTGCGCGGCTGCGACGTCGCTATAATAACGAGAGGCGAGGACGGCAACCCGGCGCTTACCTTCAACAACCCCCGCACCGTCGCCGCGATTGACAAAGTCATCGCCCTCACCTGCAACACCGATTTCGCCGGCTTCTGCAACGATTTTGCCGGCAAGGTGGATTACGATTCCTGGAGCTTCGCGGGGAAGGTTTTCAAAGCGGGAGAAGCCCTCTTTATCGCCGTTTTCCCGCAGTCGCTCAGCGGCTTTTCCGCCGACTGCGAGTTTGAATACGGCGTCATTCCCAACCCGAAATTAGACGAATCGCAGACGCTTTACTGTTCCTATCCCGACCTTGTCGGCTCGACGCTGTTCGGAGTGCCGAAGTCGTCGCCGCAGCCCGACTTCTCCGGATTTATGGCGGAGGCGCTGTCGGCAGAGTCGAAGTATACCACACTGCCGGCTTATATCGAGATATCCTGCAAGAACAAATACACCTACGACGAAGCTTCCGGGCGGATGCTCGACCTTATCTTCTCGTCGATGAGCTATGATTTAGGGATAATTTTCAACTTCGGCTCGATGAGCGACATCATAGTCGATACCGTCCCGAAGAAAAAGGAGAACGTTTTCGCCTCCGAATACGCCAAAAAGGAGACGAAGACGATAGCCGCGCTGGATAAGCTCCGGGAGACGGTGGAGGAGATAGAGGCAAACTGAGGGTTGACATAATAAAAGAGAAAGCCTTAATTTCGGGCTTTCTCTTTTCATTTTTAAAAAACGTTTCAATCCCCGTCCTTATGCTTAAGGCAAATAAATATCCCCATTCCCAAAAAGTCTTTTAGAGGGGGCGTGGGGGACCAATGTACACGTTGC
>DUUJ01000020.1 GCA_012841635.1 Clostridiales bacterium
CGCCCCAGGCGGCGGCGTTGGCGTCGTTTTCGATGCGGACGGCTTTGAATTTCGTATACTTCTTAAGCGTGTCGGCGAGGGGGAAATGCAAAAACGGCAGGTTGTTTGCGTATTCGCAGTAGCCGGTTTCGCTGTTGGCGGTGCCGGGGGTGGCGATTCCGGCGGAAATAACTTCGTCGTATGAGATGTTTGCTTTGGCAAGGAGCCTGTCGCAGAGCGCGCCCATGTCCTTGATGATAAGCTCGGGGTCGCGGTTCGGAAGGGTTGGGACGCTGTCCTTCGCGATTATCTTGTAATCCTGGGTGACAATGCCCGCGGCGATGTTGGTGCCGCCAAGATCAATACCTACATAATACATGGTTTTTTCCTCCGGTAATTCGGTTTTTTATTTTATTTTTTGTTACTTTTGCTTATGAGTAATAAAATTATTGTAATGGGAAAATATTGCGTCGGTATGAATACAAGGGCTGTATTGTATGAATTATTAGTTTTGTTGTTCAAGCAGGATGTCTGCGATCCTCTCGCTTGCGTGGCCGTCGCCGTAGGGATTTATCGCGCGGCGCATCGAGCGATAAAATTCGGCGTCGCGGAGAATTTTCGAGAAGAGCGAGTAAACTCCTTCCTCGGTTGTGCCGGCAAGAACGACGGTTCCGGCTTCGACCGCCTCTGGGCGCTCGGTTTCGGCGCGGAGTACCGCGACGGGAAGGCCCAAAGCCGGCGCTTCCTCCTGAAGCCCGCCGCTGTCGGTCAGCGCCATATATGAACGGCTCATCAGGTTGTGCATATCGAAGACGTCGAGCGGCTCGATCAGGTGAACTCTGTCGATATCCCCCAGCATCGGGACGACGGTGCCGCGGACGGCGGGGTTCGGGTGCATCGGATAGACTACCTGAATATCCGGGTTTTCCGCGACGACGCGCCTGACTGCGCGGCAGATGTTTTCAAGTCCGGCGCCGATGTTTTCCCGCCGGTGGGCGGTCATGACGACGGTCCTGAAGCTGCCGAAATCTATCGCTTTAAGTTCCGGCGACGTGAACTCGTAATCCGGCTTGATTGTGTAGCGGAAGGCGTCGAGACCGGTGTTGCCGGTGACGTAAACGCCGTTTACGATCCCCTCGTTGCGAAGGTTACGCTCGTTGCCCTTCGTCGGGGCGAAATGCAGGTCGGCGAGACGGGTTATCAGCACCCGGTTCATCTCTTCGGGATACGGCGCCCATTTGTCGAAGGTTCGGAGTCCCGCTTCGACATGGCAGACTTTTGTCTGCATATAGAAAGCCGAAAGGGCGGAGGCGAATGCCGTCAGGGTGTCGCCGTGAACCAATGCAAAATCGGGGGCGAATTCCTCGAACACCGGCTTTTCCGCTTCAAGTATAGCCGCGGTCAGCGACTGCAGCGTCTGTCCCGGCTTCATCAGCCGAAGGTCGTAGTCGGCTTTTACGCCGAAGGCGCTCATAACCGAGTCGGCAAGCTCCCGGTGCTGACCGGTGAGTATTACTTTCGTTTCGAACTGCGGGCGGCGCAGCAGCTCCAGCGCCAGCGGGCACATCTTTATCGCCTCCGGCCTTGTGCCGAAGATGAGCAGTAGTTTAAGTCGTCGGGGCATTTTCGTCCTCCGTGTCTGTTGTGTTTTTTTCGCAGGGAGTGTTGTTCAGGCAAGCTGGGTTGCCGGAGCAAGCAGGGTAGGCGGCGGCAAACAGCTCCTCTATCCGCTGAAAGTCGCCTTCAAGCCAGAGCCGGCCGAACAGCGCTTCAAGTCCGGTTGCGCGGTGGTATTGCCCGGGGGTGCTGCGGCGGGGGCAGTTTTTTGATGCGTGATTGCGGCCGCGGCGGTAGATATCTTCTTCCCGCTCGGTGAGAAGACCTTCCAATCGTCCTACCGCGTCAGATTGAGCCTTTGCCGTCACATAGCCGTGGGAGAGGCGGTTCGCCTCGCCGCTGTTGGGAACGCCGTCGAGGGCGAGTTTGCGGCGGACAAGCAGCTCTATGACCGCGTCGCCTAAATATGCGAGCATGGGGCTGGAAATCTCATCAAGTTTAAGTTTGGTTGTTTTTTCGTGTGCGTTTTCCTGCATTTTGTACCGTTATTTTGTTTTGTTTTTTATATATTATTTTTCAAATAATATATTGTTATGCAAGCATGGGGCTGGAAATTTCATCGAGTTTGAGTTTGTCGGTCTTTTCGGGTGGTTTCCTTGCATGGTGTACCGTTATTTTTTTGTTTTTTTATATATTATTTTTAAAAAATAATATATTTTTATGCAAGCATGGGGCTTGAGATTTCGTCGAGTTTTAGCTTGTCGGTCTTTTCTGGAGTGTTTCCTTGCATGGTGTACCTTTTTTTGTTATTTATATATATTATTTTATAAATAATATATTGCTATACGAGCATAGGGCTTGAAATTTCGCCAATTTCCGGTTCGTCGTCTTTTTACGGGCGAATCCGGCGCTTTGTGCCGTTATATCATCAGCTTGATATGCTTCGCGACAAACCTTTCCGGCAGGCTCAGCGAATCGGTTACCCTTACTCTCAGCGCCTGGTAGTAGTCAGCGCAGAGGCGGAGCTGCTCGATGTTTACCTTGCCGCCGAAGCGGACGGCCTGAATATAAGGCATGACGTCGGGGAGGGTGACTCCTTCCGATTCGGATAATGCAAGCCTTGTAACAAGGTCTTCGCGGGCGCGGCGTTTGGCGGTGAATTCTTCAAGCTCCGTCTGCGCGCGGACGGCGAATTCGGTCGGCAGTTCTCCCTTTTTCGGGACAATGCCGGCGGCGGCGCAGGCGTCGAAAATGTCTTCCGCCAGATTCAGGGCGAGGCGGTGTATCTCTTCTTCCTCGAGCTCCTCCTGACGGGTGTTTGTTATATCATGAGTCCGCCTGAAATCGTTGTCGGCCGCTTTGCGTCTGAGGCGGCGGATGAACAGTACAAGCGCGGTTATTGCGGCGGCCGTGACGGCCAGAACTATGATAACCCCGCCGTATTCCGTCTTTCTGACAATTTCAACACCGTCGTCGGAGATTTCCGGCTCCGGTTCCGATTCCATCGGGCGCACAGCCGAAGAAGATGAGTAGCTCGACGTCGCCTCATACGGCTTGTACATCGAATCGTAGTATTCGGGAGTCGTCTCGAATTGCATCCAGCCGCGGCCGGAGATGTAGCATTCGATCCAGGCGTGGGCGTCCCAGTCGCGGACGGAGGCCGAATAGCGGTTGACGATTCCCAGCTTTTTGTTGCTTTCCTCGGCTGCCGACGACGTGTCGTTGCGGTCAAAGTCGGTTACGATATATCCCTCGCAGTAGCGGGTCGGGAATCCCAATACCCGCAGCATCAGCGCCGAAGTCGTGGCGAACTGAACGCAGTAGCCCTCGCGGGTGTCCTGCAGGAAAATCGAGATCGCGTCCTTCGCGCTGTTCTTCGGGACTGTCGGGGTAAGGGTGTAGGTGTAGTTTTCGCCGAGCCAGTCGATTACGGCGCGGACGGTCTCAAAGGGCAGGACCTGGTAGAGTATTCCCCTGTCGTAAACTCCCGGCTCGACTTCGACTTCCGCCATCTCTTCGGGATAATCCTCTTTAAGGTTTGCAATAACTTCATAGCAGGCGTCGATGACCGCTTTGTTTTCGACTCTGCCGAGATAGGTCGAGCGGACGAAGTTTTCGTAATCCTCGGGAACGGTGATATTCTTCTCGACGAATTCCTTCTTTTCCGCTTCGCCGAGGGCGAGATAACTTTCAAAGGCGCGGGTTGCGGCGTCGGTTTTGGGCAGCGCTTCCCACGCAAATATGTCGGTGATCGTGCTTCCGCCGAGGTCGGATTCGGATTCTTCATACCCGAAAGCCCCGTTGAAATACAATTCTCCGCCGTCTGAACTTATAAATTCACCCGATTCCGCCATCTTTATCATATACACCGCCTGCTTGTAGGCGTCGAGCTGTTCTCTCAGCGTCTTTGCGTAGTTGGGGGAGCGGTAGCTCGGAAGGAAGGCGGAGACGCGGTATTCCTTGTTTATATTCAGCCAGCCGGTCGTGTAGATGCCTTCGTAATAGTTCTTGTATTCTTCCTCATATCCGGTCGGCGCCTCGGTGTCGCTTTCCCCGCGCTGCATAAGCCCGAAGTCGGGGTTCATATACGAGGGGATGAAAAGCAGGTTGCCGGAACTGGATACGTTCTTCATATCGACGGAAACGGTGACAAAGCCGTCTTTTATCCGGTCGTAATGAGAGGTAAGGGAGTTGACGCGGGTGGTGTTGGGAGCCACGATATCGTAAAAGCTTTTCATTACCTGTTCCGGGACAAAATCGTTCCCGAAGCGGTTTTTATATCTTGCGACGTCGTCGGTGGTGGCCGAATACCAGATATCTTTCTGGAAATAAGTTCCCACCCAGGAGCGCAGATAAAGCGGATAGGGATAGGAAGTCTCTATCCTGAGCATTTCCCGGCCGGTGAAGACGTGGTTTTCGGCGTCGACGTCGCGGGCGTTGAGGGTGTCCAAGTTGCCCAGATATCCCAAATCCCCCTGGTTCGGCGTCTCGCCGATGATGAGGGAGCTGGCGACGGCGTCGAAATAGCTGAGCCGCTGCGAAATTTTCTCGTAATACGGCCATCTGCCCTTGATCGAAGCCGCCGGGAGAGCGATCATAAGAAAGACGAGCGCCATGCAGACGGCTCCGGTGTAGCCGCCGAGGGCGTATCTGCGCCGGCGGTTCTGAAGCTGCTTCTGCTGCCGCCGCTTCTTTTCGGCTTTCTCTTCGGCTGACAGAGTTTCTTCGGCGTCCTTCGTAACCGCGTCAAGCTCTATTGTTTCGGATAATTTTTTGTCTTTTTTATCCTTTTTGTCGGGCGCGCCGACCGAAACATAATGGCGGTCATAGAGCTTCAGCGCGAGCATGCCGCACATCGCGGCGAGAATCAGCGCGAAATACCAGTTGTTCGACGCGACGTTGTAGGTAAATACGCCGATGACCGTCGCAAGTCCCAATATAAACGCCGGCAGCAACCGGGTCTTCTTGACAATCGAGAAGACGAAAACGGCGCAGTAGAGCATTATAAGCAGCGCCACCGCCGTCCGCATCAGCGCCCCGTCGCCGACTTCATATCCTTCCGAGATAACGTTGTCGTAGCGGATAAGGTCCGCCGCCCGATAACCTGCGTTGAGCAGCCGCCCCATGACGGCGTTCCAGAGGCAGTAAAATGAGTTGCGCAGCACAACGAGCGGGCTTTTCACCGCGATAAAATATATCCCGGCTCCGACGCCGATAACGCCTGCGCCGATAAGCGCGGTGATTTTGTTGTACGCCGCGAAGGCGAAAAAGAGGGTGAAAGCAAGGCTTAAAAGCAGCACGAAAAGACCGGTGACGCCGCTGTCAAGCTCGCCGCTCAGCTCATACATATACTGAGCCAGCGCCGTCGCGTCCTCCGGCAGAGGGGAACCCAGGAGGTCAAGATCGAAGGCGTCGCGGATGAACATAATCAGGGAAAAGGATGCGACAAAAGCGACCGCCGCCCGAAGCAGATAGCCGAGCAGCGCGCGCAGTTTTTCGCCGGAAGACGACGAGCTGAGCCGCTGCTTTTCCGGGGCGAGCGGGCGCGCCGGCGCCGTCTTTATCCGTCTGACCGTATACCCGGCAGAGATATTGTTTTTATTCATTATCCATCACTTTACGCACAAAAAGGCCTTATCCGGCCGCATTGATTTCGTCTTCACCGATGTCGTCTTCTTTGATGTCAATTTCCGATGAAACTATGCCGGCAGCGAGGCTGTCTCCGGTAACTTTTTCCACAATTATGCCGGAAGCGGCAAGCTGCTCAAGGCAGCGGCGCTCGAGATCCCGGTCGAAATTCCGCACCTTCGGTTCCGGCGGGCAGTAGTAGACTTTAAGAGTGCCGGTGACCGAGGATATCCCGGATGACGCGCAGGCGTCTATCAGTTCCGAAACTATCTGAACATCGAGGCGGGGGGTAACAAAGAGCAGGGCGATAGCCCTCGCGCCGTCCGTCAGGGCGGCGAGGTCGGATATCTTATGCGCCGTCGTCGAAAGCGGCGCCGTCGCTATGACGGGATACACCTTCTCGAAGTCGAGGGGCGTTTCCATCGAATATACCGCCACGTCCGACTGGCTGCGGTCGTCGTACCAGATCATCGTACAGCTGTTGCGGTTGTTCAGCTCCCGCAGCGCGACGGCGATCGTGCATTCGACAACGGTATCGGCGGCGTATTCGTTTACGTCGTCGTCGCATTGTTCCGGATCCGAGCTGTCCCAGCGCGGATACATATCCACCAGCAGATAGGCGGTCTTGCCGCTGTTCATCGTGTATTCCTTGGTGACAAGCTCCTGCTGCTTTGAGCTGAGCTTCCAGTGGATCTGCTTCATGTGGTCGCCCTGGCGGTAGCTGCGGACATCGTTCATCTCCGAGCGCTCGGCGCCGATGACCGATTTCGAGGAATCGGAATCGACGTCGGCCGAGCCGGTATCCGCCGCGCTTTCAAGGGTTATCCGCCGCGGCACGACAAATACCGAGGCTTCCGAGTCGATATCGGCGCGGATGCGGAAGATGCGGAGCATATCCCAGACATAGAGCGACTTGACGCTGATCTCATAGCGGCCCCGGTACGCGAAAACGACGGGAGTCTTCATCTCATAAAGGGAAAAAGGAGCGAGCGAAAGGGTAAGCCTCCGGCTTTCGCATCTGACCGCGTGGTCGGAGGGGACGGTTATGTCGACGTCGACGAAGGGATAGGGGAGCGGCAGCGGATTTTCGACAAAGACGGTAAAAGCCGTCTTTGCGTACTTTTCGACTTCTCCGTCGTCGGAGGACGCCGAAGCGGTAAGCTGCGGCAATCCGATTAAGATATATATGAGCGCCCCGATCGGCATCAGCATCGCCGAGACGAAGAAAAGCCCCGACATGCTTGAATGCAGCGCCTGAGTAAAGACAAGGCCGAAAAAGAGAGTGAACAGCCAGACGTAAAAACCGCCGCCGATCCCGAAACGCATCCGTTTTTTAGGAACGGTGTCGTATCTCAGTTCGGTTTCCCGCTTGCCTTTGCGGCGCGGCTTCGGTTCTTTTACGCCGGTCATTTTTCATCTCCGCCCGGAGGGGAGAATATTTGTTTTTCGCCGCTGTCATACGGGACGGCGGTGTCGTGGAGTATTTCGGTAAGCACCGCGTTGGTGTCGACTCGCGCTATCTTCGCTTCCTGCGAGAGGATAAGGCGGTGGGAGATGACGGTGCGGTAGATAGAAGCGATGTCTTCCGGCAGCACATAGTCCCGGCGATGCATAAATGCGTACGCTTGCGCCATCTTCATCAGCATAAGCGAGGCGCGGGGGGAGGCGCCGAGGGAAAGCTTTGCGTGCTTTCTTGTCGCCGAGACGAGCAGCACGATGTATTTGTAGAGCGCCGGCGCGAGATAGACTTTGTCGGCGGCGTCTCTCATCGCGACTATCTTTTCGATGTCGGCGACGGCGTTGACGGTATCGATCGGAGAGGCGTCGCGTCTTTCCCGGATTATCTTCATCTCCTCTTCCATCGAGGGGTAGCCCATGCGCAGCTTCACGGCGAAGCGGTCGAGCTGAGCTTCCGGCAGCGGATATGTCCCGACGAATCCGGTCGGGTTTTCCGTAGCGATGACTATGAAGGGGTCGGGGAGCTGATATGTCTTGCCGTCGACGGTTACCCGGCGCTCTTCCATCGCTTCGAGCAGCGCCGACTGTGTCTTAGGAGAGGCGCGGTTGATCTCGTCGGCGAGGAGTATGTTGCACATCACAAGCCCCTCGCGGAATTCGAACTGTCCCGCCTGCTGATTGTATATATTGAAACCGGTTATGTCGGATGCCATGACGTCGGGGGTAAACTGCGCGCGCTTGTAGGAAAGCCCGGCGGCGCGGGCGAGAGAGGCGGCAAGCGTCGTCTTGCCGACGCCGGGAACGTCTTCGATGAGCGCGTGTCCGGACGCCAGAAGCGCGGTTATCAGCATCATGACGACGTCGCGCTTGCCTACGACGACCTTCTCGACTTCGGCGATAAGGCTGTCGGAGATGTCGTAAAGCATCTCTTCGGTAATTTCATTTTTTCCGTTTTCTTTAATTTCCAAAACACTTTCTCCTTCGGAGTTGGTTTTAACGACTTTTTTAATTATACCATATATTAGTTAAAAAAACAATGGCGCCGGGAGGAATTTTTGTCCTCCCGACAGAAAAAACAAGAATAGCCGCGCTTTTGCGCAGCTATTCAATTCAGCCTGCCGCCGCCGTATCGAAATATTCGAAGACTTCGGTAAAATGCGCGAGCAGCTTCTTTTCGTTCTTTGCGTAGTGGGATTCCCAGTCGTTGTTGTGCTTCTGAATAAGCCCTTCAAGCCAGAAGGAGCCGCCCGACCAGCCGTCGTAAACATAGCCGAAATCAAAGTAGCGGTTGGCGATGAGCATGTCGAGCACCTGAACCGACTCGTTGTCGCGGGTATATTTTACCTTGAGAGCCGTCTCGATGTAGACGGGAACGACAGTCTTGTAGCCTTCGGCGTTGAGCGCCTCCATGATGATTCCGGCGCGCTCAAGGTCCCGGGTTGTCTTCGGGATGGCGAGAACGGCGTGGTTGCCGTCGACAAGAGAGCGGTAATCGGCCTGATTTTCATCCCACTTGGGATAGGGGATGATGCCGTAATCGTCTTCCATCTCGCGGAAGAAGTCGATGGCATAATCGAGATAGCCGTTGGCAAAGACGGCTCTGCCGTAGGCAAAGAGATCGCGGCCGCCGACGTGGTATGACGATCCGTCGATTTTTGATACGTGCTTTGTGTTGAAATAAGTCCCCCGGTTTTCCCACATGATCTTATTGAGTTTCTCGACTATCGAGCTCATCTTCGGGGTCGCCATGACAACGGATATATTGCCTTCTCCGTCCTTCTTGCAGATCGGATTTTCAAACGCCCAGAGATACGCGCCGATGTTGGAAGCGACTCCGGTGGCAAGGCCGTAGAAGTCTTCGACATCGCGGGCGCCGTCGTTGTTTAGGTCCTGGTAGATGTCCTGCGTCAGCTCGGAGAGCCTGTCTATCGTCCACCTGCCGTCCATGACGGTATCGTAAACGCCTTCGATGCCGTAGGATTCTGCCAGCCGGCGGTTGAAGAAGACGCAGTAGGGGCGGCCGATCGCGGAAAGCGCGTAGTCTCCGATGGCGAGAATCGCAACGCCGTTGTATGTCAGGTCCTCGATATTGGAACGCGCCCACCACGGCTTTTCGAAGTTGATGTAGGGAAGGTCGTACCAGTTCATGAAGATATCCTTCAGTACAAGCGAGCCTGTGTTGACGATATGAGTGCAGGCGAGGTCAAAGGCGTCTTCTCCCGCCATCACCGCCTTCAGCATGAAGCTGCCGTTGGCGCCGTAGTCGCCGCAGCTGGCTATCGTCAGCTCGAAATTGAATCGCTCCCCGACGGCGGCGTTGCGGAGGAAGACCGCGTCGTATATGACGTCTCCCGTCTGCTCTTCGTTATAGTAGTACCAGTCCTGGTCGTTTTCGCAGACGATGCGGTAGTTGTATCCCTCAAAGTCGGCTTCCGGCAGCTCGTCCGGCACGGCGGCGCGGACGTCAAGTTCGGAGAGGGACTCGGCGGCGGCGGTTTCGGCTTCGGTCACGCCGGTATCGGCGGCGGGCGCGTCGCTTTTGCCGCAGGAGATAAGCGCGGCCGATATAAGCAGCAGCGCGGCGAGAGCGGCGGAGATTGCCTTACTCTTTGTTTTCAGCATGGTTTCACCTCCGAATATATGGTAATTTTGAAGTTATCCGGCTTTTAACCCCCGGTAAAATAAGCTTTTTAAAAGCCCGGCATCGCACTGACTTTTTTTAATTATACCATATATTATATAAAAAAACAATGGCGCCGGAAGGAAAATCCTCCTTCCGGCAGCAAAAATTAAGGTGAATTAATTCGGTTTAACCCGCCGCTTAACCTTCGGCAACCGAATCGAAATAATCGAAAACTTTCTGGTAATGCGCGTTCATCTTCTTTTCGTTCTTCGCGTAATGGGATTCCCAGTCGTTTTTGTTGCCCTGGACAAGTCCTTCGAGCCAGAAGGAGCCGCCCGACCAGCCGTCGTAAACGTAGCCGAAATCAAAGTAGCGGTTGGCGATGAGCATGTCGAGTACCTGAACCGACTCGTTGTCGCGGGCGTATTTTACCTTAAGAGCCGTCTCGATGTAGACGGGAACGACCGACTTGTAGCCTTCGGCGTTCAGCGCTTCCATTATTATGCCGGCGCGCTCAAGGTCGGCCGTCGTTTTCGGGATTGCGAGGGCGGCGTGGTTGCCGTCGACGAGAGAGCGATAATCGGCCTGATTTTCATCCCACTTCGGATAGGGGATGATGCCGTAGTCGTCTTCTACTTCGCGGAAGAAGTCGATTGCCTGGTCGATATATCCGTTTGCAAATATGGCTCTGCCGTAGATAAAGAGGTCGCGGCCGCCGACGTGGGCCGCCGATGCGTCGATCTTCGATGTGTGATTTTTGTTGTAATAGGTGCCCTGGTTTTCCCACATGATTTTGTTGAGCTTCTCGAGCATTGCGCTCATCTTCGGAGTCGCCATTACTACCGCGATATTGCCGTCGCTGTCCTTTTTGCAGATCGGGTTTTCAAACGCCCAGAGATAAGCGCCGACGTTGGAGGCGACTCCGGTAGCGAAGCCGTAGAAGTCCTCGACATCGCGCTTCTCGTCGCTGTTGAGGTCCTGATAGATGTCCTGCGTAAGCTCGGAGAGCTTGTCTATCGTCCATTTGCCGTCCATGACGGTATCGTAAATGCCTTCGATGCCGTAGGTCGTCGCCAGCTGACGGTTAAAGAACATGCAGTAGGTGCGGCCGATAGCCGAAAGGGCGTAGTCGCCGATTCCGAGTATCGCAACGCCGTTGTATGTAAGGTCTTCGATGTTGGAACGCGCCCACCACGGCTTTTCAAAGTTAATGTGGGGGATGTCGTACCAGTTCATGAAGATGTCTTTTATTACAAGGGTGCTTACGTTTACTATATGCGAGCAGCAAAGGTCGAATGCGTCGTCGCCCGCAAGGACGGCTTTCTGCATGAAGGTGCCGCTGGTGCCGTAGTCGCTGCAGCTTGCCATGGTAAGTTCAAAGTTGAAGCGCTCGCCGACGGCGGCGTTGCGGAGGAAGACGGCGTCGTTAATGACGTCTCCGGTCTGTTCTTCGTTGTAATAATACCAGCTCTGGTCGTTTTCGCAGACAATGCGGTAGTTGTAGCCGCCGAAATCGGCTTCCGGCAGATCGTCCGACACCGCGGCGCGGGCGTCAAGCTCGGACATTGTCTCCGCGGCGGTGGTTTCGGCGGCGGTCGTATCGGAGCCGCCGGCGGGCGCGTCGCTCTTGCCGCAGGCGGAAATCAGCGCCGCCGATATGAGCAGCAGCGCTGCAAGCATTGCCGAAAGAATTTTGCTTCTGGTCGTTTGCATATTTTTCACCTCTGAGTTAATAAAAATACCTTATTGTCCGGCTTTTGCACCTATATCAAGAGCCGTGTCACCGCCGCTCCCGATATCGGCGCTCAAAAGCCGGATATAAGAGCCGAATAAATCCGGGCAGAGAAACTCCTTTATGAGAATTGTCAAAACCGCCCTCTTCGATCCCGGCCGGCGATGATATTTAAATTATACCACAGATATACAAAAAATACAATGCCGCCGGAAGGAAAATTCTCCCCCGGCAGCAAAATTTACGGTGAGTTAATTCGGCTCAGCCCGTCGCGACTTCGTCGAAATACGCGAATACCTTGTCGTAATGCTTGAGCATCCGCTTTTCGTTCTTTGCGTAATGGGATTCCCAGTCGTTTTTGTTGCCCTGAATCAGCCCTTCGAGCCAGAAGGAACCGCCGTTCCAGTTGTCATAAGCGTAGCCGAAGTCAAAGAAGCGGTTGGCGATCAGCATATCGAGTACCTGAACCGATTCGTTGTCGCGGGCGTATTTTACCTTAAGAGCAGTCTCGATGTAAACCGGAACGACCGTCTTGTAGCCCTCGGCGTTCAGCGCCTCCATTATAATTCCCGCGCGCTCCAAATCCTGAGTCGTCTTCGGGAGGGCGAGAGCGGCGTGGTTGCCGTCGACGAGAGAGCGATAGTCGACCTGATTTTCATCCCACTTCGGATAGGGTATGATGCCGTAGTCGTCTTCGATATCCCGGAAGAAGTCGATAGCCTGGTCGAGATAGCCGTTGGCAAATATCGCCCTGCCGTAGATAAACAGGTCGCGGCCGCCGACGTGGGTTCCTAAATTGTCGATTTTGGATACGTGATTTTTGTTGTAATAAGTCCCCTGATTTTCCCACATGATTTTGTTCAGCGTCTCGACGATCGAACTCATCTTCGGGGTTGCCATAACGACCGAGATATTGCCGTCGTCGTCCTTTTTGCATATCGGGTTGTCAAACGCCCAGAGATAGGCGCCGATGTTTGAGTTGACGCCGGTTGCGAAGCCGTAGAAGTCCTCGACATCGCGCTTTTCGTCGCTGTTGAGGTCCTGATAGATGTCTTTTGTAAGTTCGGAAAGCCTCTCGATGGTCCATTTGCCGTCCATTACCGTATCATATATGCCTTCGATGCCGTAAGTTTCGGCAAGCTGACGGTTGAAAAACATGCAGTAGGTGCGGCCGATCGCGGAGAGGGCGTAGTCGCCGATTCCGAGTATCGCGACGCCGCTGTATGTCAGATCCTCGATGTTGGAGCGGCTCCACCACGGCTTTTCAAAGTTGATGTGCGGAATGTCGTACCAGTTCATGAAGATATCTTTGAGCACAAGCCCGCTTATGTTAACGATATGCGAACAGGCAAGGTCGAAGGCGTCGTCGCCCGCCAGCACCGCCTTCTGCATGAAGCTGCCGTTGGCGCCGTAGTCGCTGCAGTTTGCCATGGTAAGCTCAAAGTTGAAGCGCTCGCCGACGGCGGCGTTGCGCAGGAAGACGGCGTCGTTTATGACGTCTCCCGTCTGTTCTTCGTTGTAATAATACCAGCTCTGGTCGTTTTCGCAGACAATGCGGTAGTTATAGCCGCCGAAGTCGGCTTCCGGCAGCTCGTCCGGTACCGCGGCGCGGGCTTCAAGCTCGGACAGGGTCTCCGGGGCGGTTGTCTCCGCTTCGGTCGCGCCGGGGTCATCGGCGGGCGAAGTTTCGCTTTTGCCGCAGGCGGAGATAAACGCGGCTGATGTGAGCATAAGCGCGGCGAGAAGCGCGGAGATGATTTTGGTTTTAAGCATGATATCCCCCTCTCGGTTTTAAAAATAATCTTGGTTTATCGCTTATTCGATCGCGTTTGTAATGAGCTTTTTAACCTCTCCGCGGCAGCGGATGAGCGGCATTTCCGGGCAGTTGACGAATCTCTGGGTTGCGTCGTCGACATACAGCCGCTCTATCTCGACATCTGTGTCGATGTCGATTGTAACGGCTTCGGTCTGCGCTTCTTCGATGCGGTGAACGTTGCGGAGGGTTACGCTGCCGCATTTTACGCCGGGAGCGAACCAGATAATCGACTGCGTCCGCACCGCCCAGTCGTTTACCCCCTCTCCGTATGTTCCGTCGGTGCTGTCGCGGGCGTTTCTGTCGTATTCGGTTTCATATGTCTGCGGCGCCTTTGACGCGTAAATGCCGTCAAGGGTGATGTTGTCGAACCAGACCGGCGCGCCGGGGATTATGTTGTGATGGGTGAAAGAGACGCCGTTGAAGCGGTAGGTGCCGAAAATGTTGCTTATTTTTACGTTGCGCATCCGGCTGCCGCAGGAAAGCAGCCGCACAGCGGTATATCCGTTCTCGGCGAAAACGCCGTCGACTTCGATATTTTCGATATCGCCGGAATAAACCTTGCCGTTTAAGCCGTCGTCGCAGTTGAGGGCGACCATGTCGTCGTTCGTCGCGCCCTTGATGTTGCGGATATAGCCGTTTCTCGCCCTGCCCTGAACGTGGACGCCGTCCATGTTCGGTTTCATCATGTTGAAGTCGAAAGTGATGTTTTCCACCGTGAAGCGCTCGGCGTCGGCTATCTGGATTGCGAAAGCCTCCGGGTCTTTTACGGTGAGATTTCTTACGGTCAAATCAAAGGTGTTGAGAAACTGCAGCGCCGTGCCGTAAAAATATTTTTCCGGGTCGTAGCAGCGCGCCTGCATGGAGCAGTTGCCGTCCCAAACGCCGCCCTCGACCGTGATATCATGATTTTCAACGGTATGGTCGGTTATCAGCATCATGCAGTTTGCGCCGTCGGCAAGCTTCACCGCCGCCTGCGGCGCGAGGCTGAGGCAGGTGCCGCCGCGTATGACAAGCGGCTTTGAGATTATATATCTCCCCTGCGGCAGATATATGTATCCGCGCCCGTCAAGCAGCTTTTGAAGCGCTTCCGTCGCGTCAAGGGTTCCGTCCGAGAAAACAGTCAGGCCGTTCAAGTGTCTTTCCTCCGTGTATTTAATATGATCGCCGGTCAGCTTCCGGCGGCTTCTTCGAATATTTCAAACACGTTCTGATAATGGGTCTCCATTTTTGAGCTGTTCTTTGCGTAATATGACTCGAAATCGGCGTTCTTCTGGTTCATCATGTCCTGCATCCAGAAGCTGCAGCCCTGCCAGTTGTCGTAAACATAGCCGAAATCGAAGACGCGCTGCCGCAGCAGCAGCTCGACTATCCGGACCGACTCGCTGTCGCGGGTGTATTTAGTCTTCAGCGCCGTCTCGATGTAAACCGGAATAACCCGGCGGTAGCTCTCGGCATTCAGCGCCTCGACGATGATTCCGGTGCGCTCGGCGTCCTGTATCGTCACCGGAACGCCCATCGCGGCGTGTCCGCCGTCGACCATCGTGTAATAATCCGCCTGTTCTTCATTCCATTTAGGATAGGGGATTATTCCGAAGTCGCTTTCGAGTTCCCGGAAATAATAAATAGCGTGCTCAAGGAAGGCGGTTGCGAAAAGGGTCTTGCCGTAAAGGAATTTGTCCCGGCCGGTAACCTGATTCGAGCCGTCTATCGGGCTCTTGTATCCGGTGCCGCCGTAGAAGGTGGTCTCGTTTTCGTAAAGCAGCGAGTAGATGGCTTCGCAGATCGAGGGCATCTTCTCCGTCTTGAAGACGATGTCAATCCTGCCGTCCGGCTGTTTTCTGCAGACCGGATTGTCAAACGCCCAGACATAGGTGTTGAGCGCCGAGCCCCAGCTTATCGAGAAGCCGTAGAAGTCCTCCGCGCTGCGGGTGTTGTCGCCGTCGAGATCGGCGTATACGCCCTTTGTAAGCTCGTTCTGCTTCGCAAGCGTCCATTTGCCGTCTTCGACGATGCCGTAAACGTCGCCGATATTGTAATTCTCCGCCTGCTGCTTGTCAAAATACATGCACCAGGTCTGTCCGACGGCGTTTAAAGCAAAATCGCCGATACCTAAGAAAGCGACGCCGGAATAGGTCAGGTCTTCGATATTTGAGCGGCTCCACCAGGGCTTTTCAAAGTTGATATAAGGAAGGTCGTACCAGTTGATAAAGCTGCCGTTTATGGCCGCGCCGGACAGGGCGACGACGTGGGATGAGACAAGGTCGAAAGAGTCGTCTCCAGCGGCGACCTGCTTTATTATCCAAGCGGCGTTTTCCCGGTGGCTCGCCTGATGCCCCAGAACCATCTTTATGCCGTATCTTTCTTCGACCGCAAGGTTCCGCTGATAAACGACGTCGTCGACGACGTCGCCGGTCTCGGCTTCAAGCAGATATTCGCGGTCCTTGTTGTTTTCGATGACCAGCCGGAACTGATAGCCGTTATAATCTGCTTCGGGAAGGTCATCCGGTTCCGCAAGCCGCATTTCAAGGTCGGAAAGCGCCTCTTCCGTTTCGGCAGCCGTGACATTGATGTCGGAGGCGGTGGTGTCAGCCGGCTGTTCTTTTGCCGATCCGCAGGCGGCTGCCGCCGATAAAAGCAGGAGCAGCGCCAGCGCGGCGGCTGTCAAGCGCATCTTCATGAATATTTCCTCCGTTGATTTATAACATATCGGATATTGACATTATAGCAGAATAAAACTGCCGTGTCAATAATTCCCGAACAATAACAGCAATCGCCGGCAAAAATTTTTAATCAACCCGAAACAATACCGCCCCCTGTTATTTGCTCAAATTGCTTGATTAAGATGTTTTTTTGTGGTATAATACTTTCGTTCGTATTTTAATACAATAATATTATACAAGGCTGGTTCAATATATGTCATACGATCAGCGATATTCCGGAAAAATCTACGACGTCGCCGTGATAGGCGCGGGGATAACCGGCTCGATGACCGCCTATAAGCTTGCGAAATACAAGCTCTCCGTCATTGTTCTGGAAAAAGGCTCGGATATAGCGTCCGGCGCCACCAAAGCCAACTCCGCCATCGTTCACGCCGGCTTCGACGCCGTCCCCGGCGCTCTCAAAGGGAAACTGAACGCCGACGGCTGCCGTCAGATTAAGGAAATATCGGAAAAACTCAATGTTCATTACGATAACTGCGGTTCCCTCGTCTGCGCATTCGGAGAAGCCGACGAGCGGCATCTCGATCTTCTTTACTCCCGCGGGATTGCCAACGGAGTCGAAGGGATGAGGATAATCCGCGGCGATGAGCTTTTCGAGCTCGAGCCGCAGCTTTCCCGCGAATGCACTGCGGCGCTTTTTGCCCCGACGGCGGGAATCGTCTGTCCCTGGGGGCTCTGTATCGCCGTCTGCGAAGCCGCAGCCGTCAACGGAGCTGATTTTCTTTTCAGCTATGAAGCGAAAAAGGTAGAGCAGCGCGGCGGTTACCTTGAAATAAACGGCGATGATACGCCGATAAGGGCGAGATATATAGTCAACGCATCCGGTCTCGGCGCCGATCTTCTCGTCGAAAACGACATTTCCCCCGACGGCGAAGAGGAGCCGCTCAGACTGAACCCCCGCCGCGGCGAATATATGCTGCTCGATACTTCGGAAGGAGGCGTTGCAAAGCATACCCTCTTTGTCTGTCCGTCGGAAAAAGGCAAGGGCATCCTTGTTTCGCCGACCGTCCACGGCAATGTCATAGTTGGACCCAACGCGCATGAAGTCGACTGCCGCGACAATACCACGACAACCCCCGAAGGGATTGATGAAATCTCTGCCGGAGCGCGCAGGCTGATTCCGCATATAAACCTCCGCGCCGCGATAACTCAGTTCGCCGGCGTCCGCCCGACTCCGACGACAAAAGCCAAAGACTTTGTGATAAAGACGTCAAAGCGCTTCCCGACGCTGCTGCACGCTGCCGGAATCGATTCGCCGGGTCTGGCCTGCGGCCCCGCCGTCGCCGATTATATAGTCGGCAAACTCGGCGAGATGGGACTTCCCCTGCTCCCGAACCCAGATTTTTCCGACAGCCGGCCGCCCTCCCCCTGCTTCAAAGCGATGTCGGACGAAGAAAAAGCCGCGGCGATAAAGGAAAACCCCGCTTTCGGCCGAATCATCTGCCGCTGCGAAACGGTGACCGAAGCCGAGATAGTCGACGCGATAACCCGTCCCGTCGGCGCGCGCGACCTCGACGGAGTGAAACGGAGGGTAAGAGCCGGAATGGGACGCTGCCAGGGCGGCTTCTGCTCGCCCCGCGTCACCGCGATACTTTCCCGGCTGCTGCATAAAGATATGTATGACATAACCAAAAAGGGCGAAGGTTCGGAAATTCTGAGCCGTCCCGACGACAGAGACTGAGGAGGCAGATATGGACAAGCTGATTGTAATAGGCGGAGGACCCGCCGGACTTGCCGCCGCCGCCTCCGCCGTTGACGCCGGAATTTCCCCGAAAGACATTCTGCTGCTCGAGCGGGACGACTCGCTCGGCGGCATACTGAACCAGTGCATCCACGCCGGTTTCGGGCTTCACATCTTCTCGGAAGAGCTGACCGGCCCCGAATACGCAAGCCGATATATAGACAGGCTTCAAGAGCGGGAAATCCCTTATGTGACCGACGCGATGGTGCTGTCGCTCAATGCGGACAGGGAGCTTACATACGTCAGCCCGAAAGACGGATTTGTAAGACTTAAAGCCTCCGCCGTGGTAATCGCTACCGGCTGCCGGGAGCGCACCCGCGGACAGATTATGATTCCCGGCACCCGCCCCGCCGGCATTTTCACCGCCGGCTCCGCCCAGCGCTTCGTCAACATGGAAAACAAGATGCCGGGCAAACGCGCGGTTATCTTAGGTTCCGGCGATATCGGGCTTATCATGGCGCGCCGCCTCACCCTTGAGGGCGCAAAAGTCGAGTGCGTTGCCGAGCTTATGAATTACTGCGGCGGTCTTGCGCGCAACGTAGCCCAATGCCTCAACGATTTTGATATTCCGCTGCTGCTTTCGCATACCGTTACCGATATTTTGGGCAAAAAGCGCGTCGAAGGCGTTAAAATCGCTCAGGTCGACGAAAACCGCCGCCCGATCCCCTCGACGGAACGCATCGTCCCCTGCGACACTCTCCTCCTTTCCGTCGGTCTCATCCCGGAAAACGAGCTTGCCCGCGAAGCCGGAGTCGTCATCGACCCCATCACCGGCGGCGCCGTCGTCGACCAGTACAATCAGACGACGGCGGAGGGCATTTTCGCCTGCGGAAACGCCCTTCAGGTGCATGACCTTGTCGACAACGTGACCCTTGAAGCCGAAGCGGCGGGCGCCGCGGCGGCAAGATATGCGCTCGGCGGCACAAAGACGACAAATTATGTCGCGACAACCCCCGGCGACAACGTCCGCTATGTAGTCCCGCATAAGATAGACCTTGGCGGCGCAGGCGACGTAAAGCTCAGCTTCCGCGTTACATCGACCATCCGCGGCTGCGAGACGGTTATCCGATCCGGCTCAAAGGAGCTGCGGCGGATTAAGAAGCGGGTTGTCACTCCCGGCGAGATGGAATCGGCGACTGTCAAAATTTCCGACATCGACGCGCCTGTCAGCGTTTCGATCGAAGAACGGGCGTAAGGAGGAGCACCAATGGAACAGATTTTTACCTGCACCGTCTGCCCTTTCGGCTGTGAGCTTCATGTCGATTTATCCGGCGCAGAGCCGATAGTTACCGGTCACGAATGCGCCCGCGGCAAGAAATACGGCATCGCCGAGGCGACGAATCCGGTCAGAACGGTTACCTCGACTGTTTTGATAGACGGAATATCCGAGCTTCACCCGAACCTCAAGCTGCTGCCGGTCAAGGTTGACAAACCGATACCGAAAGCGATGATGTTCGACGGGATGCGGATAATCAAGACGATTAAAGTCGCCCCGCCGGTGAAGGCAGGGGATATCGTTTACAAAGATTTCCTGATTCCGGGCGTGAATCTTGTAGCGGGAAGAAACATTTAAATTGAATAGCGCGGAGCGCTGTTCAATATTGCTTCGCTGAAAGGAGAAGACGGCATGAGCGCTTATTTCGCCGGAGTCGACGGCGGCGGCACATCTACCAAAGCGATCGTTATCGACGAGTCCGGGACCATTCTCGGCCGGGGAAAATCCGGTCCGTCAAACGCAAACGACATCGGCGCGAAAGCCGCCGCGGACGCCGTCCTCTCCGCCGTTTCGGAATCAATGAAGCAGGCTTCAAACATATCAAAAGACGCTTTGCTTCAAGGCGTCTTTTGCGGTATCGGCGGCGGGCTTAACCGCGGCGCCGAGCTTCAGGCGATTTTGCAATCTTCGTTGCCGCTGCGGCAAGCCGCCCGGTTGGCTGTCGGTTCCGACGCCGAAAATCTCATCTTCGCCGGTCTCGGTATGTCGGACGGCATCGTGCTGATATCCGGCACCGGCTCTTCCTGCTTTGCGCAGGCGGGCGGACGGGTGTATCAGGCGGGAGGCTGGGGCTGGCTGTTTGACGGCGGCTGCGGCTTTGAGATCGCCCGGACGGCGATTGAAAGGGTGTTTGAATATCACGACGGCCGCGCGCCCGGCTGCCAAATACTGCATAAATGTATCTTTGAAGCTCTCGGCGGCGAGCCGTGGGAGCTGCTCTCGCAGATTTACGGCGAAAACCCGCGAAAATACATAGCGTCCGCCGCTCTTGCGGTCTTCCGCGCGGCGGACTTGGGCTCTGCCGAAGCGGAACTGATAATCGAGAAAAACGCAGATTACCTTATAAACCTCGTTTCTGCGGCGGCAAAAGCCGCGGGATTAGGTTCGGGAACAAAAGTCATCCTCTCCGGCGGGGTTGCGGGAGAGCCGCGGATTAAAAACCGGCTCGAAGGCCTTCGGGGACTCGGTTTTCTCCCCGAAACGCTTACGATTTCCCCCGAACTCGGCGCCGCGCTGAAAGCGAAAGCGCTTTTCGGAGGCGGGACATGACGCTGAGGCATCTGAGGATTTTCGCCGCATTGAGCGGGTCGGAGAGCGTAACGGCGGCGTCGGTAAAGTTAGGCATCTCTCAGCCCGCCGTCAGCCGCGCCCTGTCAGAGCTTGAGGCTGAATACGGCGTGAAATTGTTTGAGCGGCCGGGGCACCGGCTGCATCTGACCGAGAGCGGCGCCGAGCTGCTGAAATACGCCGAAAGGATAATCTCGGAATTTGAAAGCATGAAGCTTGCCGCCCGTATGCTGGCGTCAAAAAACACTCTCGATGTCGGCGCTTCGATTACCGTCGGCTCGGTCTATATGCCGGTCTGGCTAAAGCGATTCAAGGAAGAAAGCCCGGATGTCGACGTCCGGGTAAAAGTCGCAAGCTCCGATCGCCTTGAGCAGATGGTGCTTGATTTAGAGCTTGATTTTGCGGTAATTGAGGGCAAGGCGCATCAGCCGGATATCGAGATACGGGAGCTATACGGAGACAGCCTCTGCGCCGTCAGAGCCGGGAATTTCCCGCCGGAGTCGATGACCGCCGCGCAAGTCGCCGACCTGCCGCTGCTGCTTCGGGAAAAGGGCAGCGGGACGAGGGAACTTGTCGACGCGGCTTTCGGCGCCGCAGGAGCCGCCGTTTCCCCCACCCTCGAATCGACAGACACCACCGCGCTGATAAACGCCGCGGCGGCGGGACTCGGCGTCGCCGTCATCCCGAAAAGGCTCGCCGAACCGAGGATAAAAGCCGGAGACGTGGTTGAAATTACCGTCACCGGCGTTGACTTGCGGCGACGGTTCGTCGTGATAAGGCATAAAAAGAAAACGCCCTCCGCGGAGGAGGCGCGTTTCATCGAAATCGTAAGCAAGGGCGAGAAAACCGAGTAAAATCACCCCCGCCAGCCGCCGTTTACCGTGATGACCTGTCCGGTTACAAAAGCCGCCGATTCGGAGACGAGCCACATCACCGCCTCCGCGACGTCTTCCGGGCGGCCGTTGCGCCCGAGCGGGGTTGACGCGGCTATGTTCGACAGGACTTCTTCGCCGAGCGGGGCTGTCATCGATGTGATGATATTCCCCGGCGCGACGGCGTTTACCCGTATCCCGGAAGGTCCGAGCTCATCGGCGAGCGAGCGGGTAAAGGCGTTCACCGCCCCTTTCGCGGCGCTGTAAACCGCTTCGCAGGAAGCGGGATATTCTCCCCAGACGCTGCTGATATTGACGATGCAGCCCTCGTGGCGGCGGAGCATCGACGGCAGCACCGCGGCCGTCATATTCATCATCCCGAAGACGTTGCTTGCGAAAACTTCCCGCCGCA
>DUUJ01000021.1 GCA_012841635.1 Clostridiales bacterium
CCGTAAAGACACTCCTCATAGTCGAGGTCAATGCACGGCTCGAGCCGCACATCCGGGAGTTTTTCCGCAAAATCGGAGTCGATTTTGACAAGAGTGCGGTAATTCTTTTCCGGTAAGATCGATGTCGGCTGATTAAGTTTGCGGACTCTGACGCAGTAATCTTGGTTTGTTATATCGGCGCGAAAGTTTGTATCGACGTGGTATCCGTAATGTTTACGCAAACTGTTGACTATCTTTTCCCGGTTCTGCCCGACGAACCGGTAATATAAATCGGTCAGCTCCTCGGAGCTTAAGCCGTATGCCATTTTCAGAATGTCGCTTATCTTCCGGGAGAAAGTTCCGGCGTTCTCATAAGCAGTAAAAAGAGGCCCTATATTCCTTCCCCCGCCCCTGCTGTCATGAACGAATTTGAAAAAATGCGCCAGAGGGTAACCGGTATCGGAATCATCGCTGTTTCTGACTTCGGAAGATATCCATCGGGTTCCCGTTGCTTTGAATTCATCGAGCGGAATTGCGAAAAACTCAAACCGGTCGGCATCGCTGAGGTCGGTCGGTCCCGAAATTATCCCTTTTTCCATAAGCCACGGGTGCGCAAGCATTTCGACCATAACGGCGGTGCCTTCGTCGAAGCGCATGTTTCCGGTCGTCTGATATGTATACTCCCGCTGCACGACATGGACATACTCGTGGATAAGGGTTGACTGGAACTGATCGCGCTTGCCTTCTCTCAGCGGGGTCATGTTGAGAGTCATAAACGCCCTGCCGCCTATGAACTTGGTGAATGTCGCGCCTGCCGCGTGACCGGACAATGCCGGCGGAAGAAATACGTCGACCACATATGTCGGAAGTTTGGTTTTTGCCTCGTCCCGCATGTATTTATAAGTATTCTGGCAGCATTCGGCGACGACATTGATTACATCCATACCCGACAATTCGTTTTTTTCGATGTTTCTTATCTTGCTTACAATCTCTTTGAATTTGGCGGTTTCGTAGGCTTCTTGATATTTTACCTTAAATTTCGCCAGCTCTTTCTGCTCCATCGTAGCCTGGCTGTAATCCTGGACATTTGCATTGTATTTGAGCCAGTTTCTTACTTTTGTGCCCAATTCTTCCACTTGGGTGGTTTCAACCAGCTGATTGAGCTGCTCCCGGAGCGCTTTCACCTCGTCGCTCGGCTTGAAATCCAGGCGGAAAATCTCTTTTTTGGCGCTTGACGCAACCGAAGGTTCAAGGACATATATCTTGTCCCCGCGAAGTATTGCTTTGCCCTGGAAGAGCTGTATCGTGTCGCCGACCACCGCGCCGATGCCGAGGCCGACGCCGACGGCAATCGCTATCCCGATAACGCTGTTCTGGCGGGAATCGCAGCTTATTACCGAGCCGTCAAGGGAGCTTGCGTAAATATAGCTGTTGCCGGCATCGTCTATCCTGACAATCTGAATGTCTTCATAATATTCTTCCGGAATGCCGAGCTTTTCGAGGTCAACCTCAATCTTAAAGCTTCCGGGGGTGTATTCGTCGTCGGCAAGTCCGGCGTCCATCTCCCAGGCGCCTAAAAGAACCCCTTCGTCATATGCGAGCGCGTTCTGCGCCGCGCCGAGCTTTTCTTCGGAAAGTTTCTCCATTTTAAACTCGCGGTCGCGGTCGAGGGCGCCTTCTTCGGCGGATATCCTTACCCCCTCGGCGGGGGTTATGTCAAACGCGCGGCTGTTTCCGCGCATCTCCGGATTTTCCGGAACGATGGTAGCCGACTTCGGGATACCCGGCGCGCGGAATTGAAACGCGCCCAAAAGAAATCCGGGGCGGATAAATCCGGCGCATAATATTCCAAGTACCAGCGTCAATGACAACAGTATGAAAAAAAGACGTTTGCTTTTCATGGTTCTATCCTCTTCTGAAAGTCAAAAGCATTACTCTCCGGTATCCGGGTCGACTTCAACAAAAGTCGGCGGATTCATCATCTGCTCCATCGCGATTCTGTCATAGGCTTTTTTCAGCTCATCCGTGATGGGGAATGTCTCGAAGCTTTGCTCCTCCCGCTTCGCCACGTCTATATTTTTCGGCGCGTATATCGCAAGCAGCGCGATCATTGCAGCGCAGGCGCAGATGAGCAGAATATTCGGGACAAGGAAGCCCGAATTTTTCTTCGGTTTGACGGGATAGTAGGGCTGCGCGTATTGCGCGTGGTGCCCCTGCTGATACGCGGGCTGCTGATAGACTGTCTGCTGCGGATAAGCGGTTTGCTGCGTATATGCGGGCTGCTGCTGATAGCCTCCCTGCCAATTTGCGGCGCGGTAGCCGGAAGCTGTTGTCGGCGCCTGATTCTGCCGGTTTAAATTGATGTTTCGCCCGCTGCGGCCGCCGGTGGTTGCCGGCGCGCCGCATTTTGCGCAGAATTTCCCTCCGCCGCCGAGAGGAGCGCCGCAGAATGCGCAGGAAAGACCGGTGACGGCCGAAGCCGCTTCGGCGCGCGAAAAGACATCGGCATTTTGATTTGCCGACGCCGCGCCGCACCAATAACAGAATTTCCAGTCTTTGTCAAACGGTTTGCCGCAGTTTACACAGAAAAGTTCGGCGGGGGTGTAATTGCCGGCGTATGTTTCCTGCGGCGGTGTTCCGGCGGCAGCGGAACCGAGGGCGGCGCCGCAGTCGGCGCAGAATTTTTTGTTGTCATCCGCGGGTTTTCCGCAGCTCGGACAGAATTTAGCCAATTTTTTTCCTCCTTCCCGGAATGTCGGAAATGTGGCGGGGTATGATGTCGGAAATGTCGTTTATATGATTTGATATAAGGGGTGTGTCAAATGGGGTGCGGGTAATTGAGTTATCCGGCAGGCTGCCCGCCGGTCGGCCGTAAGGCCTCCGGCATATTGTCGGATTTTATCATTTATTTACTCTGCCGTGTGGTCCTCGCCCACCGGCATTTTATCGGATTTTATCGTTTTTTTACTCCGCCGGTGGGCGGGGCGTTTCGGGTCCCGATGAGAGGACGAAGTCGATCGGCGCTCCGACCGGAACGTCGGCGTTGTAGGTTCTCGACTGGCTCAATATGGTGCCCCGCGGCTGGTTTGAGGTTTTATATTTGACGTCTCTTACCCGAAGTCCGAGGGAAACAATGTCCGAATAGCAGTCAGAGGCGAGCTTGCCGACATAATTCGGCATCTTGATATATGTAAGCTTTTGCCCTTTCGATACTATCAGCTTAACGGTAGAGCCGGCTTCCATCAGCGTTCCGGCTTCCGGTTCGGTGGCTATGACATAGCCTTCGATCACCGTGTCGCTGTATTCGGTGACTTCGGTGCTGATTATGCCTAACGCTTTCAGCTTTATCCCCGCCTTGCGGCTGTCCATTATCGTCAGGTCGGGCAGGTGTATCGTTTTCGCGCCGAGCGACACGACGAGGGTCAGGTCGCATTTCTGCGCCCCGGCTTTGACTTTCCGCCGCTCCCCGGCCTCCGGTTTCTGGCTGATTATCTGGTTTTCCGGATATTCGGCGCTGTAAACGTATTCGAGCGTGATGTTGTAATACGCCGACTGCTCCGTCGCCATGTCGACGCCGTAATTGTCTCCGACAAAATTCGGGATTGTTATCGACTGTGTCTGGCTGTCGCTCATGCTTTTGGTTATGCTGTTGAAGATTATGACGGCGCTTGTCAGCACTACGATAAGGAAGGCGGTCGCAACTCCCATTATTACCGGCAGCATCGAGCGGCTTTCCCGCTTGCCGGCGGTTATCCCGCGAAGCCTTCCCGCCACCTGCGGACGGCTTACCTCGTATTCGTCGCGGTATTCGCGGAAGATGAATTTCGGGTTGTCCTGGAGCTGCCGGACGAATTTAAGCATCTGGCTTGCCGTCTGGAACCGCCTGTCGGGGTCTTTTTCCATCGCCCCGATGATTATCTGCTCAAGTCCGACCGGGATCTTAGGATTTATGTCTCTGGGCGGAATCGGATGGTCGTTTACCTGCATCAGCGCTATCTGAACCGGGCTGTCGCCGACGAAAGGAAGCTGTCCCGTCGCCATTTCATAGAGCATTACGCCCAGCGAATAGAGGTCGGAGCGGGTGTCAATCTTCTGGGCTGACGCCTGCTCCGGGCTGATGTAATAAACGGTGCCGATGGCTTTGTCGGTCATTGTAAGCGTGTCGGCGTTGGGGAGCTTGGCGATGCCGAAGTCGGTGACTTTGATCCTGCCGCTTCTAAGCAGCATTATATTCTGAGGCTTGATGTCGCGGTGAATTATGTTCTTGGAATGAGCCTGTTCGAGCGCCTTGAGGATCTGTTCGGTGTAAGAAAGCAGCTCTTTCGTCGGCAGCGCGCCGGTCTTGTTCATGTAGCTCTTGAGGGTTATCCCTTCGATAAGCTCCATGACGATATATTTCGGACCGCGGCCCTCTCTTACCGAGACGTCGTAGATCTTTACTATATTCGGGTGGGAGAGGGAGGCTATCGCCCGGGATTCGTTGACGAATCGGCTTACCGAGAGCGCGTCGTTCTCATACTCCTCCTTGAGCATCTTTACCGCCATTCTGCGGTTTGTGTTGAGGTCACGGCTCTCGTAAACGACTGCCATGCCGCCGACGCCGATTATGCGCAGCAGCCGGTACCGCCGGTCAAGAGTCTGACCTACATATCTGTCATATACGTCCATGATTTTTTACCGTGTCCGCGGCTCAGGAGCATTCGATTAATACGGCGGTGATGTTGTCTCCTCCGCCGCCTTCGTTTGCGCTGCGGATAAGCGTCGCCACGCGGTCTTCGAGATCCGGCGGCTCAAGCGGATCCCGCTTCTTTTTTGCCGAGGAAAGGACGGGAGTCTCTTTTGAAGCCGCTGCCGGCAATACGGCGTTCGCTTCGCCGGCGGGCGCTGCTGCCGCTGCGGTTGCTGCCACTGCTGTCGCAGCGGCAGCGGCGGATTTATGCGGGGTCTTCGTCGCCTTGCGGCCTTCTTCCTTTTTGCCCGGCTTGCCTTCCTCTTTTTTCGCCGTGCGGATGGTTTCTTCCTTTGCCGCGGCTTCTTCGGCGGCGGCCTGCTCAAAAGCGGTCGGGTCCGGCAGCGCGGCCGGAACTGCGGCGGGAAGCGCCGAGACGTCGGGCATCTCAAGCCCGGCGGCGGAGACGGCGGCGGTATTGCCGTTCTGTCCGTCGGCGTCGAGTTCATGATCTTCCGGCGGCATATCTATATTAACGACCTGACCTATGACCTCGCAGCGGATAATCTCTTTCGGGACATAGTTTGTCAGTCCGTCGGAGCAGAGCAGGATATATATCGGTTTTGAAGAATCGCTGTCTTCCCCCTCGCGGCCGCGCTTTGCGGCGGCTTTTGCCCGGCGCTCGTTCATCTCTCGGACGCTCGGCGTCGCTTCGCGGGTGTCG
>DUUJ01000022.1 GCA_012841635.1 Clostridiales bacterium
CTATTTCACATTGGGCTCGTATAACATCCTTTCGCTGAACTACACCATGGCGGTAATTTTCAACTCAAAGATGCTCGAAGACTTCGGCCATCAGAAGGACGAGCTTTACTCCGACGTTGACTCGGGCAAATGGACATACGACAAAATGCGGGGGCTTATGACGGAAGTCACGGCCGACCTCGACGGCGACGGCAAGATGACCGCTGCCGACCGGTACGGTCTTTCCTGCTTCTATCAGACCTGCTCGCTCGGAACGACAACGGTCCTGAGCTGCGGCGCGAACATGATGGGAAAGGACGAAAGCGGCTTCCCGATCCTCATCTGGGACAGGGAAGACACTGCAAACGCGGTGCAGCTGGCGTTTGACATCTATCACTCCGGCGACGTGCTGCTTAATCAGGAAGGCTATACCGCGCACAATTTTGTCGCCGGAAACTCCCTTTTCCTCTCCACCTTCTTCATGGGGATAACTTCGCTCAGCGAAATGCAGGACGACTACGGCGTGCTCCCTTGCCCGAAGCGGGACGAAGCTCAGGAGAAATACTTAAACCCGACCATCGATCCGGCGTGGGTGCTGCTGCCCATCGCCTGCCGCGACCCGGAATTTTCCGGCGCCGTGCTGGAACAGCTCAGCTTCAACGGCTGGAAATCGGTACAGGGCGCATACCGCGACGTGACGCTGAAATACAAGAAAACCCGCGACGAAAACAGCATACGAATGATAGACCTCATCTTCTCGAACCTTGTTGCCGACGTCGGTTCGACTTATCTCTACGACTGGTGCGGATATGATTACATCTACGGAAATGTCGTCTCGAAAAAGGATTTCGGCTGGGCGTCGTATATCGAGAAGAAATCCAAACCGGCAAACGCCGAGCTTGACAAGATAATCGCCTTCCTCGCAGAAAGTTGAATAACCCGCGGAACGCGGGTTATTCGCGAGTTTCGCCTTTGGCGAAATCATCTCTGACTAACGCTCCGCGTTAGTCGCGAATATTGTCTTCGACAATATGTCGCCGTTTCAAAGTAAAGTCATTATATCAAGATATTTGAGGTTTTTATGATAAAAACAATTGTCTTTCAGGGAGCTTTGAATAGCGCCTGCGGCGCTATTCGCGAGTTTCGCCTTTGGCGAAACATCGCCGTCCCGAAGTTTAGTCATTATCGGTGTTTTTTCTAAGGTAAATTTTGCTTCGCAAAATTATTAATTATCGAATACCGCCTGCGGCGGTATTCAAAGTAAAGTCATTATATCAAGATATTTGGGGTTTATATGACAAAAACGATAGTATTTCAGGGAGCCTTGAATACCGCCTGCGGCGGTATTCGAGAGTTTTTTCCGAAGGAAAAAACGTCTCAGTACCAAAGAAAAGTTATTAAATCATGATATCCGAGAAAAAGTTATGACAAAAACGATAGTATTCCAAGGCGATTCGCATACTTGGGGCGAGGGGGTGGGCGGGGAGTTTCTTCTCGGCTCGCCGGCTTGCGCGGCGGATATGCGGATGATTTCTTTCTCCCCGCCGAGTTATGTAAATCAACTTCGCCGGCTTGTCTGCGAAGCGACCGGCTCGTCGGCTTGCGACGTCGACTTCCGGGAGCTGAACCTGCTTTACACAGGCCGCGCCGATATAAAGCCGGCCCGCGAGTGCCTTAAAATCGGGGAAAAGCCGTTCACTCTGCGCGGACGGTTCGGCTTTCTGCTGATTACTTTCAGAAAAGGCGCCGGAGCCGGGACAGCCGGAGTTTATATCGACGGCGAAAAGATGACTGAAATCCGCCTTGAAGGCGAGGAGCCGGAAAACACCGCCTCCGGCTTTGTCCGCCTGCCGCTCTTTTGCCCCGACGGAGAGCGCGAAATCCGCGTAAAAGCCGAATCCGGCGCGCCGCTGCTCCGGCGAATCGAGATGCATTCCGGCAGATACGCCTGCGTAAACTCCGGCGCCGGCTCCCGCTCGACCGCCGAATATCTCGAAAACTACTGGGAAGACTATGTCGCGGCGATGAAGCCGGATATCATCGTCCTCGAGTGCAGCGCGATAAACGACTGGCTGCGCAAGATAACCCCCGAAGAATACCTCGCGCGGGTGGAAAGGCTGATCGCCGCGGCGAAGGCGCTGACAGACAAAGTGGTAATCCACGACGTCTTCCCGATAATGGGCGAGCTGAGATCTCCCGTCTCCGGCGTGCCGTATCCGGATATGATAAAGCAGGTGCGGCTTGCCGCCGAAAAAACCGGAACGGCGGACAATTTCGTCTCGGTTTTTGACGCGGCGAACGAGGCGATGGCGGCTCTGAACGAGCGCGACCGCGCGATGAGGTATTTCCACGACAACTGGCACCCGAACGAACACGGCTACAAAATCTACGCCGACACCGTCTGGGAAAAGCTCAAAGATAAACTCTGATTAACGGCTGAACAGTTTACGGTCCGCTCAAAACGCGGGCCGTCTTTTTTAAGTTTCAATTAAATTAATATCGTTCGCTTGCAATAGCTTAATTAAAATGGTATAATAATTTTGAATCGATGAAAATACAATCTTCAAAATATAAACCAGCGCCCGCACCGGGCGCAGATAACGGGGTCTTATTCCGAAATGAAAGTACTTGTTTTAACGATAACCGCCGGCGGCGGCCACAACTCGACCGCCCGCGCGGTACAGCGCGGCCTCGAAGCGCTCGGCGTCGAGTGCGAGATACTTGACGCCTATTACTACCTCAGCAAAGCGCTCGGGGACACCGTTTCCGGAGGATATCACTTTGCCGTCAAATCCGCCTACCGGACGGTATACCGCCAGCTTGAGCAGCGAAAGAGCAACAGCTATAAAATGTCGCCGACGAGGCTTACCAACATGGCGCTTGCGCAGAAACTCCGCAAATTCACCGACGAATACGACCCGGACGTAATTGTCTGCACCCATATTTTCGCCGGGATAATGGTCGACATAATGAAACAGCTGGGCGAGACCCGCGCCAAAACCGTCGGCATCCTCACCGACTTCAGCTTTCACCCCTACTGGGAGGAAGCGCTGCGCTTCGACTATGTCGTCACTCCGAACGAGTTTCTGCTCGACAAGGCGCTGAAAAAGGGCTTCCGGGAAGATCAGATCCTTCCGTTCGGCATCCCGATAGACCCGAAATTCGCCGTCGAAATCCCCCGCGAGGAGGCCGCCCGCGCCTCCGGCCTTGACCCGAATATGAAGACGCTGCTTTACATGAGCGGTTCGATGGGGCACGGAGATATCGTGAAGACAGTCGAGGCGCTGGACGATAGCGAATTTGATTTCCAGACCGTCGTCGTCACCGGCAACAACGCCCACGCGCTGAAAAAGCTTAAGCGGATGAAGCTTAAGAAGAAGTTTATTCTTCTGGGCTATACCGATAAAGTCGACGTTTTGACGGCCGCCGCCGACGTCATAATAACAAAGCCCGGCGGGCTTACGACATCGGAGAGCCTCGCGCGGCGGCTGCCGATGATACTTGACGACCCCATCCCCGGCCATGAGGACAGAAACACCGAATTTCTGCTGAACTTCGGCGCCGCGATGCTTGTCACCGATACCTTCCCGATAGACGAGATTCTTTACGTCTTCTTCAAATTCCCCCGCCGCATAGAGCTGATGAAAGAGAGCATCGATCTTATCAGAAAGCCGAATTCAACGGCCACCCTCTGCGAATTTATCGCGGGACTCGATGTGAAGGCCGCGGCGCCCTCGCTGACGCCTATGCAGAAGTTCGCGTCGGCGTTCCCGAAGCCCGGCGATAAAAAGAAATGACACGGCAAGCCACCCCTTTGGCGGAAAGACTCCGCCCGGCTTCTTTCGACGAAATGGTCGGCCAGGAGCGGCTTTTCGGTGAAAACGGCGCGATCCGCCGCATCCTTGACTCGGGATACTTGCCGAATATGGTCTTTTACGGCCCGCCCGGCACCGGCAAAACCACCGCCGCCGAGATAATCGCCCGCGGTTCCGACAAGACGATTCGCCGGCTCAACGCGACGACCGCAAGCCTCGCCGACGTCAAAAGCGCCATCGCCGACACATCGACGCTTTTCGGTTCCGGCGGAATCCTGCTTTACCTCGACGAGATACAGTATTTCAACAAAAAACAGCAGCAGACGCTGCTCGAATATATGGAGGACGGCCGGGTCACGCTTATCGCTTCGACGACGGAAAACCCGTATCTCTACGTCTACGCGGCGGTTTTGAGCCGAAGTTCCGTTTTTGAGTTCCTTCCGGTAGCGCCGGAAGAGATGCTGCCGGCGCTGAGGCGGGGTCTCTCTCTGCTGAGATCGGACGCCCCCGACGCCCCCGAACCCCGCGAAGACGAAGACGACCTGCTTTATGAGATCGCCTCAAGAGGCGCCGGCGACGTCCGCCGCGCGCTGAATTTGCTGGAACAGCTGTACGCCGCGTCCGGCGGCGATCCGGCGTCGGCGGATATCAGTCTTTTCGCCCCGAAAGCCGTCTGGGCGGCCGACAAAAGCGGCACCGCGCATTACGACCTGCTTTCGGCGCTGCAAAAGTCTATCAGAGGTTCCGACCCCGACGCGGCGGTTTTTTATCTTGCAAGAATCCTTGAGTCGGGCGACCTTCCCGGCGCCGTCCGGCGGCTTCAGGTGATAGCGTCGGAGGATATCGGGCTTGCCTATCCGTTGGCCGCCGTCGTCACCCGCGCCTGCTGCGAGTCGGCGAAAGAGCTGGGTATGCCGGAAGCGACGGTTCCGCTCTCCCACGCGGCCGTCCTGCTCGCGACTTCCCCGAAGTCGAACACCGCCTACCTCGCCTACGCCGC
>DUUJ01000023.1 GCA_012841635.1 Clostridiales bacterium
TATAGCCGTCTTTGCGGAGTTCTTCAAGCCCGCCGCCGTCTTCTTTATCCTGCTCGCGGCCGCTGCGTTCGGCGATGTTCGAGAATTTGCCGGTCCTGAGCTCTTCGATGATATCGTCAAGGTTCTTCGCCGTCGATTCGACCGGGGTTGTGCAGGGAGCGCAGCCCAATGAGCGGTAGCGTCTGCCGCTGCCCTGATCGAAATAGAGGGAAACGACGGGGATCGACTCGCGGCGGATATATTCCCAGATGTCGAGCTCGGTCCAGTCAAGCAGGGGATGGATACGGACATGAGTTCCGGGGGCGAAGTCGGTTTTATACTGTCCCCAGAATTCCGGAGGCTGATCGCCGACGTCCCAGTCGTTATTTTTATCGCGGGGGCTGAAATAGCGCTCTTTGGAGCGGCTGCCCTCTTCGTCGGCGCGGACGCCGACTATAACGCCGGTATAAGGCTCGGTGTTGCTGTCGACTTCGTAGCGGCCGGTGTCGTGATTCATGCGATAACGGGGCCAGTCGCCGGCGAGAGTGTGAGCCAGACCTTCTGTCTTGAGTTTGCGGCAGCACTCGATATGATTGAGCTTGCCGTCCGGGAAAGTTTCCTTCGCATCGAGGGCGGCTCTGTTTTCGCCGTATATCATGTCGATGCGCCACTCGCGGGCGAGGCGGTCGCGGTATTCGATCATCTCGGGAATTTTATAATGCGTGTCGACATGAACGAGGGGGAAGGGGACATGACCGTAAAAAGCCTTGCGCGCAAGCCAGAGCATTACTGTCGAGTCTTTGCCGATACTCCAGAGCATACATAGCTCCTTGAAGTTTGCGTATGCTTCGCGCAGGAGATAAACGCTTTTGTTTTCCAGCTCGACAAGATGCGCTTCATAGGCGGCTTTGTCGTATGTTCTGCGGGATTCCGCCATTTATGAATCCTCCGTGGTTTGTTTTATCGTTTCCTTCCGATCACTCAAGGATGTTTTCCTCGCGGTTCAGGATGTAAAATCCGTCGCGGTTGAGAGTGTCGGGGCGGTTATATGTCATCTTCTGACCGTGCATCTGACGGAAAACTCCGCCGGCTGCTTCGATAATGCACTGCATTGCGGCGGTGTCCCATTCATGGGTAAGCCCGAAGCGGTAGTAGATATCGGCGCGTCCGTCGGCTATGCGGCAGCCTTTTAAGGAACTGCCCGAGCTTATGGTTTTTGAGATACGGTTTGCGTTCTTTTCAAGAAGCGCGTCAAGACGGTCGGAACCGAAGCTGCGGCTCTGCATAACCACAAGCTCGTCGGTTCTGTCGGAGACTTTGATTTCGCGGGGCGGCTCGGATGTCGAGTCGGTCCCGACAGCCAGCCGGCTTCGCTCGGCGCGGCGAACACCTCGCCAATTGATGCCTTTATACAGCTCTCCGGTAACCGGAACGTAAATAACGCCTATGACGGGATTTCCGTCGAAAACAAGGGCGATATTAACGGTAAACTCCCCGTTGCGGCTGATAAATTCCTTTGTGCCGTCAAGCGGGTCGACAACGAAGCACCAGCGGCGGCGGAGGCGGGTTATATCGTCCTCCGACTCTTCGGCGAGCACCGATATCTCCGGCCAAAGACGGTTAAGAGCGGAGACTATAACGGCGTTGCTGCGCTTGTCGGCGGCGGTTACCGGGGTTCTGTCGTCTTTGGTTTCGATGTTGAAATCGTCGCTGCCGTAGACTTCCATTATCGCCTCTCCGGCTTCGACCGAGATTTTGCATAGCTTTTCGGCCGCGTCTTCCGCGTCGAGCTGCAAGTCCAGAATCTTTGCCATGACTTCGTCCGCGCAGGAATCAACGGATTTTTCGGAGGTATCAAGGACGACTTCCGGCGAAATAGGCGCATCAAACGGCGCGTCGATGCCGGTGAAGTATTTTATCTCGCCTGCCAGCGCTTTTTTGTAAAGTCCTTTCGGATCGCGATCTTTACAGACTTCGAGAGGCGTCGAGACATGGCATAAAATGAATTCGTTTTCGGATGAAACAATCTTTCGCGCCAGCTCCTGAAGCTCATGAGTCGGGGTTATCGCCGAAACAAGGACGATAAGTCCGGCTTTCGCCATAAGCGACGCGGTTTCGGCTGCGCGGCGGATGTTCTCGCGGCGGTCGGCGTCGGAAAAACCTAAGTCCGAGTTGAGACCGTGGCGCAGATTGTCGCCGTCCAATAGATAACTTTTGAAGCCGTGCGCGTGGAGCTGCTTTTCGCAGGCTTTCGCAACCGTCGTCTTCCCGGAACCGGAAAGACCGCAGAACCAGAAAACGCAGGAATATTGCCCCATTTCCGCCTGACGCTCGAATGAGGTGACGGCGTCTTTTGTATAAAAAATATTTTCAGACATATTTATCTCCGGAATCAGATATCCGAAAGGCTTATCGGAGACGACCAGGCTTTTCTGCCTTCAAAATCGGTAATCTCGAATCGGACGTAACTTTCGCCTGAGACGAAAAAGTATTCTGCTTCGTTTATCGAGGGCGTGTCCCCTTTTTCTTTGCCGAATACTCGGTCGGAGCCGAGCGCGTCGGAAAAGAAGACGACTTCACGCGCGTCGGTGCATCTGACCTTTATGCTTTTTTTATCGTGGGATATTTCATATGAAAAACGCGGTCCCTGGCTTGCGTAAAAATCTCCGCGCTTCAAAGCGGATAAAATATGCTGCTTGTCGAGGACATCGGTTTTCAGCCAGATATAGCTGACTCCCTGCTCTCCTTCGTATAAATGCGCGTCGTCGACGGCGACAAGCGGGATAAGCCGTCCCTGAGCTGAGACCAGATCGGATATCATCGACGAATCGGGGCGGACGCCGTACGGCTTTGCGCTGAGGGTGGTATATACCTCCATCGCGCAGATGTTTTCAAGATTGATAATCATCGCCGGTGAGTTGAGCGACCACGCGGGATGAGCGAGTATCGCGGCGCCGCCGCAGCGGATGATCTCGTCGATCGCGTCCTGGGGATTACTCCGGCAATTTGATACATCGATTTCTTTATCCATCCCGACGCCGACGATATGGAAGTGACCTTCCCGCACACCGGTCGAAGTATGAATCTCAATTCCGGAAATTGTCAAAAGCCGATCCGACTCGTTATCCGAAGACTGGTATAAATGGTCGGCAAGAACAAGAAAATCAAAACCCTTGTCGGCGTAAACATCCGCGGCTTCAGCCGGAGTGAAATTGCCGTCGCTGCGCGTTGTGTGGTTGTGAAGACTTCCTTTGTACCAGCTGCAGCCTTTTTCGTCGGTATACATTATATATTCCTCAAATATCCGAATAAATCAAGGCAAATCGATCAAAGGCTCGAAAGGCTTATCGGAGACGACCAGGCTTTTCTGCCTTCGAAATCGGTGATCTCAAAGCGGATGAAGCTTTCGGTTGATTTGAAAAAGTATTCGACTTCTTTGAGCGGCAAAGCGTCTCCTTTTGCTTCGCAGAATACCCGGTCGCCCGACCAGACCGCGTCGGAGAAGAAAGCAACTTCGCGGGCGTCGGTGCACCGGACTTTTATGCTCTTTTTGACGGGAGATATCTCATACGAAAAACGCGGTCCCTGACTTGCGTAAAAATCTCCGCGCTCAAGAGCGGCAACGATATGCCGTCTGTCGAGGACATCGGTTTTAAGATAAATAAAGCTGACACACTGATCCCCGTCGTAAAAATGCGCGTCATCGGTCGAAACTGTCGGAATCAGCCGCCCGCGGGAGGAGAGCATGTCGGATATCAGCGACGAATCGGGGCGGACGTTATGCGGCTTGTCGGAAACGGTGTTGTATATCTCCATCGCGCAGATGTTTTCAAGCGGCAGAATCATCTCGGGAGTGTTGAGAGACCATGCGGGATGCGCGAGGATTGCGGCGCCTCCGCAGCTGCGGATCTCGTTTATCATCTCCTGCGCTCCGATTCCGCGTTTTGACGTGTTGACTTCTTTGTCCATCCCGACGCCGACTATATGGAAGATACCGTCAAGCACATTCGGCGAATAATCAAGCTCAATTCCGGGAACAGTCAGAAGTTTTTTCGACTCGTTGTCGGGGGACTGGCGCCAATGGTCGGTCAGAACCAGAAAGTCATAGCCTTTGCAGGCGTAAACATCGATTACCGCACCCGGGTCAAACCTGCCGTCGCTGCGTGTGGTATGGGTGTGAATGTTGCCTTTGTACCAGACGAAGCCTTTTTCATCGGTATACATTATATATTCCTCAAATATTCGAATAATTCAAGGTACATTATAACATATTTCCGATAGTATTTTCAACGGCATAATGTAAAAATTAACAGGTCTTATATTCGGATAATATGTGAAATATTATGCAATCCGAAGATAACAGCTCCGCAGGCACCGGAAGATGCCTGCGGAACCGATAAGTTTTGTAAATATATGCGTTAATTCGCCGCTCCTCAGCCGAACTTATAATACTGCTGTATCGGGGCGAACTGCTTCTGGGTCTTGCTTTCCATTTTTGCCATAACCGAAGCGATGTTGTCTTTGTCACTTATTATCAGACTGCAGAGACTGCCGTAAATATCGCTTCCCCATTGACCCAGATCATAGAATTTCGTTGTGAAGATAAGCTCGAGCATCTCGGCGGATTCCTCGTCGCGGGTGCCCTTGGTAAGAACGTTTTTATCAATTACCGCCGGAAGAATAGTGTCCTGAGAGTAAAAGCCCATGACGTTCATGATAAGTCCGGTATCTTCGAGGGCTGTATTTGTCACCGGAATTGCATAACAGGAGCCGGACGCCGTACTGTAAAGGTCGAAATATTCGGTCTGGGCTTCGTCGTATTTCGGGGACGGGATGATACCGAAGTCATCTTCCATCTCCTGCCGCAGCCCGAAGACGGAGTTTACCTGATCGGATCCTACAAGAATCTGTCCGTCGCGGAACATCTTGTTTGTTTTGTGGTTGTCGATCTCGCGGTCGGCGATAACGGTCGTGGTAATGCTTTTTGCGGTCAGATTGTTTCTCATCCGCAGAAACACATCCATCATCTTTTCGCTTTGATTCAATGTTACGCTGCCGTCGGAAGCAATCTTGAGAACCCCTTCGCCGGAACCGGCAAGCAGCCGGTTAAATACGCCGGCGTTTTCGGTGAAGCCGTATGTGTCGTTTGTGGTGTATTTGCCGTCGCCGTCGACGTCCGAGCCGTAAGAAGTCGCCAGCTCAAACAGTCTGTCGAGGACCCATACGCCGTCGCGCACCATCTGATATGGGTATTCGACGCCGATATTATCGCAGATGACTTTATTGAAGAGCAGTATGGATATCGAAAGGTCGTCGAGATAGTTTATCGCTCCGCTGACAAAATACAGCGATTTGCTGCCGAGACTGTACATCTCTAATTTTTCGCCTTCCCACCATTCGTTGTCAAGCCCCAGGCTGTCGATGCCGTTGAGCTCATAGAGGTAGCCGTTTACCGAGCAGAGATACATGAACCACATGGAGCAGCAAAAAGCGTCATAGGGACAGTCGCCGGCGTTCATCATCTTCTGTATCGTCGATAATATGTCGACCCAATCGCAGATGTTGGTGCCCTTTATCTTTACGTTCAGAGCTTCTTCCGCCAGGCGGTTCCGCTCGTAGACGGCTTCGTTTATCGAATCCCCGGCGGTTTCTTCGAGGGTGAAGGCGACTTCGTTGAATCCGTATTGAATCGACCAGCCGATGTTGAACTCACGGCCGCCTAAGTCTTTGCCGGCGATAATCTCTCTTATGATTTTCTGTTCGTCCTCGGTTTCCGTCGCGTCGGCAGCCGTTTCCGCCGTCGTTCCGTCCTGCGGGGCATCTCCCCATCCCTTCGCAGCGCCGCAGCCTGTAAGCAGCAAAGCCAAAATCAGGAGTATTGCCGTAAGCTTGTTTTTCATCCGTATACCTCCCTAAATTTTTATACTGTTTGACTGAAATCATTATACTACGGAGTTAATAAAAAGGCAACAAGGTTTAAACAATTCACATTTATTTAACAACTGTGCTTACACCGAAAAAACCGGACACGAAAATCGCGTCCGGTTAGGTTTATTTCTGGCCGTAATAGGCGTTTTTGCCGTGCTTGCGAAGATAATGGCGGTCAAGCAGCGATTGTTTTATCCCGGGTATCTCAGGATTCAGCGCTACCGCTGCGGCAGCCATCGCCGCCGCTTCTTCAAGGGTGACGGCGGCATGGACGGCTTCGGCGGCGTTTTTACCCCAGGTGAAGGGTCCGTGGCTCATGACAAGCACCGCCGGAACCGCGAATGGTTCAATCTTTCTTGTATTAAAGGTTTCGGCAATCAAAAGACCGGTGTTTTTTTCATATTCGCCGACAATTTCGCTGTCTTTCAGCTGTCGGGTGCAGGGAACCGAGCCGTAAAACAGGTCGGCGTGGGTAGTTCCGAGGCATGGCAGGTCTCTGCCCGCCTGAGCCCATGCCGTTGCGTGGCGGGAGTGAGTGTGAACGACACCGCCGATAGAAGGAAAAGCCTTATACAGCTCGGCGTGAGTCGGCGTGTCGGAAGAAGGGCGGAGGGAGCCGTCAACCGTTTCTCCATCCAGATTTACAATTACTATATCCTCCGGCTTAAGGCTGTCATAAGAGACGCCGGAAGGTTTTATCGCAAAGACTTTTTTCTCCCGGTCGAGCTGCGAGGCGTTGCCCCAGGAAAGGACGATAAGCCCTTCCTCTTTGAGCGCCATATTCGCCGCCCAGCATTCCCGCCGAAGCGTTTCAAAAGTCATCTCAGATACCTAATCTGGACGCGACTTCGTTTATGAGCAGCGTCTGCTTCAGCGCTTCCATCGTGACTCCGTCGCCGATCCTGACGCACTCGATTCCGACCATTTCGGCGAACCGCGCCATATCCGCGTACGTAAGCTGCTGACTTAAAACGAAATGATGCGCGCCGCCGCTGTATATATACATTTCGGACGCCGAGAGCATATCCGGTTTCGGACGCCACATCGTAGCGGCAACCGGCAGATTCGGCATATGATGTATCGGCGGGATAGTGCTTATCTCCTGCACTATCATGCGCAGCCGTCCGCCCATGTCGACCAAGGTAACGTTTATCGCTTCGCTCTCGCCCGATTCGAAAACCAGGCGCGCCGGGGGTTCCTTGCCGCCGATTCCGAGCGGATGAACCTCGATTTTCGGCTTATCCGCGGCGATTGAGGGACAGACTTCCAGCATATGCGCGCCTAATACCGTCTCGTCGCCTTTTTTGAGGTTATAGGTATAGTCTTCCATGAAGGTAGTTCCGCCGGGAGTTTTCTTCGCCTCCGCCATCACCTTCATCACCCGCGTAAGGCAGGATGTCTTCCAGTCGCCCTCCGCGCCGAAACCATAGCCCTCCGCCATAAGCAGCTGAGACGCCATTCCGGGGAGAGATTTCATGCCGTGAAGATCCTGGAAACCGGTGACAAATGCGGATATCTTGTTCTCTTTCATGAATCCGCGCAGCGCAATGGTTATCCTCAGCTGATTTTTCACTTCGGAAATATCGTCGGTGCAAAGCTCGTATTTCTCGCATACCGCCTCAAATTCCGCGTCGACGGCTTTGTCGGGAACTTCCCGCATCATATCGCAGAGGTCGCCGATTCCCCAGGAATTGACCTGCCAGCCGAGTTTTATCTGGGCTTCGATCTTGTCGCCCTCTGTTACCGCGACATTGCGCATATTGTCGCCGAACCGGGCGCAGCGGAGTTTTCTGCCTTCCATTACCCCGGCGGCGGCCGCCATGAAATCGGCGATTTTTTCCTGTGTTTCTGCGTCTTTCCAGTAACCGGCGGCGACGGCATGCGGCTTTCTGAGCCTGGCCGCCATGAAGCCGTGTTCGCGGTCGCCGTGCGCCGACTGGTTCAGGTTCATGAAATCCATGTCGATTTCATCCCAGGGAATTTCGCGGTTGAACTGGGTGTGAAGGTGTAAGTAAGGCTTGTCGAGCAGCCGCAGTCCTTCAATCCACATTTTTGCGGGTGAGAAGGTGTGCATCCAGGTGATGATGCCGCCGCAGTCGGGATCCGAGTTGGCTTCAAGCATAACTTCGGTGATCGCCGAATCGGATATCGCGGTGTTCTTGAGCTCGAGTTTAAAAGGCAGAGTTTCCGCCTTGTTCAGTCCGTTTACGATAGCCCGGCTGTTCTTTGCCACAAGGCGAAGGGTTTCCTCGCCGTAAAGGTCCTGCGCTCCGGTTATAAAATAGAATTTCATGGTCATTCCCCTTTATCTGTTTTCCTGTGCGATCGCTCTGAGGCGCTTCATCATGTCATCGGTTCTACCGAAGCAGTCGTGAAGCTTTTCGTATTCCGAGAATAATTTATCGTATGTTTTGACGTTTTCGGGATTCGGGTCGTAGGTTTTTCCTTCGGTGGCTCCCATCTTTTCTCCCGCCGAATATATGTCGTCATAACCGCCCCCGGCTTTTCCCGCTGCTACCGCGCCGAAGATTGCGGCGCCGAGCGCCGGTCCCTGAGTCGAGGAAACGACTCTTACCGGTATGTTCAGCACGTCGCTGTAAATCTGACAGAGCATCGGGTTTTTGTTCGGTATTCCGCCCGATGCGGTAAAGGCGCTTACTCCGACGCCGGATTTTCTGTAATTTTCGATTATTTCGCGGGTTCCGTAAGCGGTGGCTTCAATCAGGGCGCGGTAAATCTCCTCCGGCTTCGTCGCGAGTGTCATTCCGATCATTAGCCCGGAAAGCCTTGAATCGACGAGGATAGAGCGGTTGCCGTTCCACCAGTCGAGCGCGACAAGCCCGCTTTGTCCCGGTTTCAGAAGTTCCGCCTTTTCCGTCAGCAGCACATGCGGGGAGATACCGCGGCTCTTTGCTTCATCGCGATATCCGCCCGGCAGGCAATTTTCGACAAACCAGGCAAAATGATCTCCGACACAGCCCTGCCCCGCTTCGTAGCCGTACATTCCCGGCAAAATGCCGTCTTCGACGATGCCGCAGACGCCGTTTACCGGACGGTATTCGGGGTCGACAAGCATATGGCAGGTCGATGTGCCGACGATAGCCAGCATATGTCCCGGCTCGGTTATCCCGAATGCGGGAACCGAAACGTGCGCGTCAAGATTCATCACCGCGACCGGGGTGCCTGCGGCAAGTCCCGTCAGAGCAGCCATCTTCTCGGTGAGTCCTCCGGCGCAAGTGCCCACCGGGGCGAGCTTGCCAGAAAGCTTTGTTTCTGCTGCGTCTTCAAGTCCCGGGGCAAGTGCTTTGAAGAATTCTCTTGAAGGATACCCGTCTTTCCGGCTCCATATCGATTTATAGCCGGCGGCGCAGGTGTTGCGAACCAGGTTTCCGGTTAGCTGCCAGACAACCCAGTCGCCGGATTCGACGAAATAATCCATATCCGAATAAAGCTCCGGACATTCGTCGAGTATCTGCATCAGCTTGGGTATCATCCATTCGCTGGAAATCTTCCCGCCGTATGTCGAAAGCCACTTCTGACCGGTTTTTTCGGCGGTTTCGTTTAATCTGTCCGCCTGCGGCTGTGAGGCGTGATGCTTCCAGAGTTTGACATATGCGTGAGGTTCCTCCTTCCACCTCTCCGCAAAACAGAGCGGAGTTCCGTCCTTATAAACCGGCAGCGGGCTGCAGGAGGTGAAGTCAATTCCTACCCCGACTATGTCTTTCGGGTCGACTTTTGTCTCTGCAAGCAGCGCGGGAACGGCGTTTCCGAGCACCCCGAGATAATCGTGCGGATCCTCGAGCGCCCAGTCCATCGGCAGTTTTTTCCCGCCGAGGCTGTCCGACATTACGCCGTGAGGATATTCGTAAGTGACGCAGGCGATTTCGCGGCCGTTTGAAACATCGGCTAAAAGCGCGCGGCCGGAAAGAGTTCCGAAATCAATGCCAACAGAATATTTTGCCATATCAACTTTCCTTTCAGAATTCGGCGCGTATATGCGACCCGTCCGGGCCGCGGGTTACTATGAGTTTCTTTTCTATTGAAGATGCGAGTTCCTCGATATGCGATATCACCCCTATCGAGGTGTCGACGCCGGCAAGGTCGGAAAGCACTCCGACCGCCCGAGACAAATGTTCACGGTCGAGGGTTCCGAAGCCTTCGTCTATAAAGAGCGAATTGAGTCTGACTCCGCCGCTGCGCATCGAGACTACGTCGGAAAGTCCGAGGGCGAGAGACAGCGACGCCATAAAGGATTCGCCGCCGGAAAGGGTGCTGACTTCCCGGGTTTTTCCGGTATATGAATCGAAGATATCGACGGCAAAGGCGTTTTTGCCTCTGCTTGAAAGCTCTTCCGCCGGGCGGCGGCGCATCTCGAAGCGCCCTCCCGACATCCGGGTGAAGCGGCGGTTGGCCTGATCCATGATTTCATCCATGAATTTCATCTGGACATATGTTTCAAACGCCAGCTTCGCTTTGCCCCTGAGATTGCCGGAGGCGGTTCTGTAAAGGCTGTCAAGCATGATACGCCGCTTTGTGAGCGCGGGATATTCGGCAGACAAGGCATTTAAAATATCCAGCCTGTCGCTGTTGCGGGCTACGCGGGCATTTATCTCACCAAGCAAAAGCTCTGCCGTTTGGGCTTTTTTGTCGGCGTCGGATTTTTCTGCTTCAAGCGATGTGATATCGGTAAGCGTTCTGCCGTCTACCGCGCTTTGAGCCGCCCCGAACCTTGCGGATGCTTCGGTAAGCGATTTGTCATGAATTTCTATCCGCTGTTTTAAGGCTTTAAAGTCATCGTCAGACATCGAGGCGCGGAGATATTCCCCTTCGGAGGCGAATCCCGCCGCGGCCAAGGCTGAATGATATCGCTCGGATGCCGCGGCAAGGGCGGATGTAAGCTCGGCGGCACGCCGGCTGAGTTCATCGAGTCGCCCTTCTGCGGCGCTGAGCTGCTGAAGCACCGCATTATAGGAATTTCGGCAGTCGTCAATTTTAGTGGCAAGATCCCGCCTTTCGATTTCCGCCTTTTTGACAGCAGATTCAGCTTCAGCGCCGGACGGGAATTCCGAAAGCTTTTCTTTCAGATCGGAGGTCATTTCCTCGCCGGTCTTGAGCTTGGCTTCAAGCGATGCCAGCTCTTCGTTTATCCGGTTCTGCGCCGTTCGGAGCAGTTCCAGACGTTTTTCCGTTTCCTGTGCTTTTTGAAGTTCCTCTTGTCTTTGGACCTGCCTTTTTTGCAGGAGCTCGGCGGTGGCTTTTATCCGATCTAAGTTTTGGCGCTCGTCATCTAAGGCTGCCGAAGCACCGGATTTGATTTCTTTCTTATTGAAGGCATCGCCTAACAGTGCCTTTGCTGCGGCTTCGACCGCCGTCCGGGATGATTCGGCTTTTGAATTTGCCGCGCCGCTTATTTCAGCCGCGTCGGCGGTAAGCGTCAGCAGCTTGTCTTTTTCGACACGCGCGTCGTCAACGCTGTCCTGTGTGGGCATACCTTCGGGCAGTATCGCGGGAGCGGGGTGCGAAGTTGAACCGCAGACCGGGCAAGGCTTGCCGTCTTCAAGCTTTTCGGCAAGAATCCCTGCCTGGGCGTCAAGAAACGCCGATTCCAGCATATCGCAGTCGGACTTTGCTTTATCGTATTTTTCTTTGGAGATGCGATATTCTTCATTCAGTCTCGCCGCTTCCCGCTCGTTTTCTTCCGCTGATTCAATTTCCGAAATCAATGTTTCGATAACGTTTATCCGATTTTCGGAATTATTGAGCGAAGCTTCGTTTTTTATTATTTTTTCGCCGATCCCTTCGCTAAGGGCAAGGGAAGCCGCGAGAGTGTCCCTTTGGGAAATTTCATCGGCTATCTCCTTTTCCATGTTTTCTTTGCGGATCTTGCTTTCTTTTATTTCGCCTCTTAATTCTTCGACGCGGCGATTGTATGCCGCAAGGGTTTTATAATCGTTTAAAAGTCCCTTTATCCTTGCTATCTCGCCGTCAAGCTCGTTTATACGGGGCTGCCGCTCTTCGGCTTTGAGCATTATTTCCTTGATTTTTCCGGCCTTCTGCTCGTTCTCTGCATGCTCTTTTGCCAGCTTATCGCGGCTGTTTTGAGTGTTATGGAGATCCGAAACAAGCCCGCCGTATCTGCTCTCAAATTCCCGCACTCCGCTTCTTGCCCTCGTCGCCGCTTCAAACCTGATTTTTTCCGGCTTTGATTCAGCTTCTTCCGATTTCAGCCGCGCAAGTTCGGCTTCGGCTTTATCGCGGGCGACGATAAGCTCATTTGTCTGTCTTCCGGCTGTCAAAGCCGCGATAAGTTCCGCCGAGCGGTTCGATGCCGCTTCTTTTATTTCGGCGTTTTGTCTTCCCAGCGCCGTATCGCGCGAGATTACCCGCCTCGCCAGCTCTTCGGCCGTTTTCAGCGACTCGGGGGTGATATCTCCTTCCAATATTGCATCCGCTTCGGATTTTTCTGTTTCATCGATGATCTTAAGGTCGGAAATAGCGGATTTTGCTCTTTCGCTTGCGGAAGAAAGGGCGGCTTCGGCTTCGTCATTCTGACGCTTCAGCTCATCCTGGAATTTTCCTATCACCGCCGTGCCGAACAAGTCGGACATAAGCTGCTTTTTTTCGTCTCCGCCGTCGGTCAGAAGCTTTCGGAATTCCCCCTGAGCTATCATCGCAAGCTGCTTGAAGCGCCCGCGGTCAACTCCGATGATGCGGCTGATTTCTGCCGCCACCTCTCTGTCGCGGTCGATTATGCTGCCGTCCGGAAGGGTGAGCTCAGCTCCGCCTTTTTTGGTTGTAGTCCCCTCTCCGCGCTTTTTTTCTACTTCGTATTCGAGCCAGCGTTTTACCGAGTATATTTTATCCCTGACTTCAAATGTGAATGTGACCGCGGTCTGCTCATCCGGGTCTGAGTAATCGGAGCGAAGGCTTTTCCCGGTCCTGTCGTCGCCGGACGGCGCGCCGTAAAGGGCGTAGGTCAGCGCGTCGAAAATGGTGGTCTTGCCGGCGCCGGTATCCCCGGTTATAAGATACAGTCCGCCGCGTCCGAGCTTTGAAAAATCTATCTTTTCCGTACCGCGGAAAGGTCCGAAGGCGGTGATTTCAAGCATTACCGGTCTCACAGCAGCGCCTCCTCTCCTCCGGCGGCTTCAACGGCTTTATTTATTACCTCGGCGCCGCTTTCTCCGAAGCCGTCTTCCGGAGATATGCCGTTCTGCATAAGATAAAATTCGTAGAACCACTCGGATATCGTTCTTTTCCGGGTAACAGCTTCACTTGAAAACTCCGTTCGTTCATTGTCAGGCAGATCAATCTTCATCTCCATCAGATTCGGATAATAAAACAAAAGCCGTCTTCTTGCGTCGGGATCGGGTATCGGGTCGGTTACGACTGCGTAGATATAATCTTCAGAAACGCCTTCCGTCTCGGCAGCGGCGCACAACTCGGCAAGCGGACCTTTTATTCTTCGCACCTGACGGAGCGGCTCGAGTGGGATGAATTCGATATCTTCAAGACCGCTTTTGCCGAGTGAAACGAGAGGCAGGGATTTTTCCGAGTGCACTTCGGAGGCGGAGTATTTCAGAATTGAACCGGAATATCTGACACCGCTTCTGCCGACCGATTGAGGGGTATGTATATGTCCGAGCGCGGCATAGCAGTATCTGTCAAGCAGGCTTACCGGCAGGCCGTCAAGGCCGCCGACGGTCGGCGGCTCCGAGTCGCATCGGACGAGTTCGCCGCTCAGGGGCAGCCAGAACTGATGCGAAAGAATGACTTCGCGGCCGGAAAATTCCCCGGCGGAATTGAGTATTTTAGTTAAAGTATCAGAAACGGTTTCGCCGTCTTCGGCAAAACGCCGTATATCGGCGGGCCGAAGATAGGGCAGGAGAGTAAAGCGGACTGGACCGTATTCGTCGCTCAAAGTAACCGTTTTAACCGGCAGCTCCGCTTCCGCCGCGATATGGATCCCGCTGCCTTCGAATATTCTGCCGCCGTAATTCAGCCGTTCGCGGCTGTCGTGGTTGCCGGATATCATCAGAACGCTGAGCGGAAGTCCGGCAAGCTCGAAAAGAAAGTCATCGAGCAGCGACACCGCGTCGCGCGGAGGCAGGGCGCTGTCGTATACGTCGCCTGCAATAAGCAGGACATCCGGCTTTTTTTCGAGGCAGATTTTTACAATGGATTTAAGGGCGTGCTTCTGATCTTCGATGAGATCGAATTCATGTTGTCTGCGGCCGAGATGCAGGTCGGAGACTGCGAGCAGCTTCATTTCGTTTTCCTTTATGGAGTTATTGTCTTTACACATATTATACAATAGTCCGGGCGTAAAATCAAGCGGTTTTGACTATTTCCGCGGCAAAATAAAAAGGCCGCCGTAAGGCGGCTTTCCGGCGCGGTCTGCAGAGCGCCGAAGGAATCTGCATTCCCTCTGAGGCAATCGGTGTATTTATGTCAAGCCGTCGGTCGGTATAAGATTATGATACCGAACATTCCCCCTTCTCAAAAGTTGTAAATACCGTTAAGTATCTTTTCTGCGGACAGCCAGGACCGCAGCCAGTGAGGAGCAAATCAGGGCAGCAAGCACGGAAAGGGTGTCAGATGTCTGCGGAGCAGTTGTTACGGGAGCGGCTGTCTCAGCGACCGGTGCTTCTGTTTCGGGAGCTGCTTCCTCAGGGGGAGCTGCTTCTTCGGCAGAAGCGGCTTCTTCGGCAGAAGCGGGTTCAACTGCCGGAAGCTCGGCTTCGACATAAAGGAAATCGGCAAAATAAAGTGATTTTACACTTGAATCATCAAAATCTTCGGCGAGGGAAAGCGTTACGGTGTGCTCGCCTTTGGTGAGAATCGCGGAAACGCCGGTCCAGTAATCATTATGGTGCTGGTTTTCTTCAGCATAATCGCGCATGATATAAACCCAGGGGCCGTCGTCGATTCTGATGTTGGTGGAACGCGGAACCGAAGCTGTCCATCCCATAAGGCGGAAGCCGAAGAAATAATAACCGTCATTCTCTACGGTAAACGGAACGGTATAATCACCCAGACCGTCGGCTTTGAGATAGACATAATTGAATTCGTTTTCTTCCCCGGTGTCTCCGGTAGTTCCGACTACAGTTCCCGAACGGGCGTTGGTCGCGCCCTCTTCAAAGAAATCAGTCAAAGCCACCGTCTTCGCGCCGGCATATTCCGGCGGCAAAGTGTCAAAATTTCCGGTTATTTCCGAGGTGACATACTCAAGAGCGGCAAAGGACGGAATCCCTGCCAAAACAATAAGAGCGATCGGCAAAATACAGCAAAACAGCTTTTTTGCAATTTTTTTCATTGTTACACCTCTTTTGATAATTTAAAAATAACTGACCGTGTCATTTTCCGGCAGCTCCTCACCGAAGCCGGACCAAAGACACAGACCAATCCTTTTGCGATGTCAATACTTTGCGTGAATTTTACATGAATTTTACATAGATTTATTTTATCATAAAATTTCAAAAAATCAAGACTAATATTCAACAAATTTAATATAATTATTTAGCAAATATGCATAACAAAAGGGAAGGTTTTGAAAGTCATAAAGTATACAATCATCGGAAAAAGACTTTGACATTTTTTTATTTTTAACCATATTGCATGGATATGCGGGAAAGTCAATAAATCAGTAAGAATAGTAAAATCGACGTAAAACCGGGTGTTTTTGAGCCTGATATTTGTAAATTTTTTTCAATATACAGCGACTCTAAACAAAAAGCTTGAAAAAAACCGACGAAATGATTATAATATATATAGAAGCAATAATAATGAGAGAGGCAAAGACATTGTCAAACAGCAACGACCAGAAAAACAACGGCTCGCTGCATCTTCCCGGTATCGATATAGACGGCAAAAAGGTCAGGGTCGGCGGGCTTAACATTAACGACAAGCGTATCCAAATAGGAAACGCGGTAGACATAGACGGCGATAACGAGGTCATCAGACTCGGTTCTCTTGTTGTAGACGGAAAAAACAACAGGGTTTTTACGATTAAAAAAGATCCGCCGCTTCCACAGAAGCCGCAGCAGCAGCAACAGAAGCCGCCGCAGTCGTTCTCCCGGCCGAGTACCCCTATATATGCATCCGGAAAGCAAGGCGCTTATTCCCCTCCCCCGCAGAAACAGCCGGAACCGAATCCGCCCGCTGTTCAAAATGAAGCCGACGGCCGTGAATACAAGCTGATTCCCTCCCCGTGGCCGTTTGTCTTCTGCGGAGGTTTCTGGGTTTTATACGCGCTGTTCTTTCCGCTTTATGCCTGGTTTCATATAATCATCTGCGGCTTGTTTTCGTTTGGCGTATATAAAATATTCAGCAAAATATTCCCGCCGAAAAAAGTTGAAGTAATAAAGCCTTATGTACCGCCGCAGAGCACCGACGAGGCATTTAATCAAACCATCTCAACGACGACAAAGCTGCTTGAATCGATTGGCGAATCATCAAAACAGATAGCGCCGAAATGCCCCTCTCTCGCGTCAAACGCCGATTCTCTCATAAAACGGACAAAAATGATTCTTGAATATCTCGCGGAAAACCCGCACAAAGCTTCTCTTGTCCGCCGGCTTTTCAACTATTATCTGCCTACCCTCGACAAGCTTCTCAAGAGCTGGCTGCTTTTTGACGAACACGGCGAAGGCGACGGAGAATGGGCAGGCAAGCCGGAAATCGAAGAAGCGGTCGCGGAAATGGAAAATGTTTTCCGCAAGCAGCACGACAAGCTGATTAACGACGCCGCGCTCGATATTTCCGCCGAAATCGACGTCCTCGAAAAAATGCTTGACGATCAGATTTCCCAAAACAATTAATAACACCAATAACAACCCACATACAGACCAATAAAGAGGTAAAAAATGTCCGAGAACAACAATCTCAACCCCAACTCGATCGATCTTTCCGCCGTATCCGCAAGCGCTTCGATGCCCGAGCTGACTTTAAAAACCGGTACCGCCGAGGAAAATATCGCGCCTGCGCCTCAGCTTACACAGACGGCTCAGCAGGCCGCCGTCGACACATCTCTCGACGAGTCCAAGCTTTCGCCCGAAGAACAGAAGCTTGTAACTGATTTTTCAAAGAAGATAGACCTCAGCGACTCCACCATGGTAATGACATACGGCGGAACCGCTCAGCACAAGGTCGCAGAATTCAGCGACTCCGCGCTTTCCACCGTCCGCACAAAAGACTTGGGCGATACCGGAGAAATGATCCTCGATCTCGTCGGTCAGCTGCGCTCCTTCTCTGCCGTGGAAGACGACAATAAGCCTTTCAAATGGTTCCGCCGTCAGGCAGACAAACTCGCCGACATGAAGAACAGGTATGACAAAGTCGAAGTATCGGTTGACAAGATAGCCACCGAACTTGAAAATCATCAGGTCCAGCTGCTCAAAGACATTTCGATAATGGATAAACTCTATCAGGTCAATCTTACAAACTTCAAGGAGCTGACCCTTTATATAATCGCCGGAAACAAAGCCCTCAATTCCGCCAGAACCACAAAGCTCAAGGAGCTCACCGAAAAGGCTCACAAGACGGGGCTTCCGGAAGACGCTCAGGCGGCAAACGACTACGCTCAGCTCTGTGACCGCTTCGAGAAGAAGCTGCACGACCTTGAGCTTACAAGGATGGTCGCGATACAGTCGGCTCCGCAGATCCGGCTGATCCAGAACAACGATACCATAATGACGGAAAAGATTCAGACGACCATTATGAACACCATCCCGCTCTGGAAATCCCAGATGCTGATCGCATTGGGGCTTCAGCACAGCCAGCAGGCGCTCGCCGCTCAGAAAGCCGTCACCGACACGACAAACCAGCTTCTAAAAAAGAATGCCGATTTGCTCAAAACCGGAACCATCGCGGTGGCTAAAGAAGCCGAGCGCGGTATCGTAGATATCGAAACGCTGAATTACACCAATCAGCAGCTTATATCGACTCTTGACGAGGTTCTGAAGATACAGAACGAAGGCAGAGCGAAACGCCGCAGCGCCGAAACCGAACTGAGACGGATAGAAGGCGAGCTCAAAAACAAACTGCTCGACATACAGACCTATCAGAGCAGCGATGCGGCTCAGCAATAATTTAAAAGGAATCTTATTAAATGATAAAACGTTTGTCAGAAATAAACCTCAGCCGCGGCGCGGGAATCGCGATAATGATCGCGCTGATAATCCTTTCCCTGCTGCTCGGTTGTCTTCGCTCGCTGCTGCCGGAATATCTTAAGGTAAAAAAAGCGTTTAATAACGGCGCTTACGGCGACGGTTTTTCGATCTCGGCCGACCTTTCGAAATTAGGCGAAAGCGCCTGGAACATGGCGGCTCTGGCGGAGCAGGCGATCGGAGAAACCGACAATGTAAAGAAGGTAAAGCAGGCACGCAGGGCGCTTGACGATGCAAAAAACATCAAAGACAAGCACACCGCATATACGGCGCTGACATACGCATCCGAAAAGTTATACGCCGAAGCGGCTGATGACGAGCGGCTGAGCGAAACTCAGGCAAAGCTGATCAAACAATGCTATACCGATATTCACAGCCGGATACTGACCATCAAAGGCGACGAATACAACGAGATGGCTGCGGATTACAACAAAAAGGTATCCGGATTCCCCGCCCGCTATATCGGCTTGCTGGTGGGGGTAAGAGAAGCCGAACTGTTTGAATGACGAGAAAATCAAAAGGCAGATTGTCGATATTTGCCGTTTTCCTGATACTGCTTACGGTTTTAGCGGCACCTGCTGCCGCTTTTTCCGTTCCCGAAAAGCCGGATAACAGCGCCGTTTACGACGACACCGGACTGATATCCGCCGAGACCCGGGAATATCTGATTGCTCTGAACGATATGCTGTATGAAAACTGCCGCGGTCAGACGGTCATAGCCATGTTTACCGGGATCGGCGGAGAGGATATCGCGGAGTATGCAAAGCAGTGCTTCAACGAATGGGGAGTCGGCGAGAGCGAATACAACAGGGGCGTTCTGTTCCTGATGAGCGCCGCCGAAGACGACTACTGGGCGGTACAGGGCAAGGGGCTGGAAGACAGTCTGACATCCGGCGAGATCGGCACCATCCTTGACGAATCCGTCGAATCTTATTTCGCCGCGAAGGATTACGACGGCGCGGCGAAGGCTTTTGCAGAAGCCGTATATAAAAAGCTCGCCGGGATATACGGTTTTTCCGGCAAGCTGCCGAATGAACCGGCGTATTCCGGAAAAACAAAGCTGACAGAAACCGCCGCGGAAGAATATTTTTCCGGAACTCCGGAGAACGAATACGGCTATACCTTCGCCGACCGGGTACGGGATTTTTTCAATAATATCTTCTCGGCGTTATTCAATTTTGCCGGTATATTTTTTATAATCATTGCAATTATTGCTTTCATAATTATTCTTTCCTCCTGCAACTGCGGCTGTTGTGATCTATGCAGATGCTGCGGCTGCTGCAGAAACGACTTCGGAGGAGGCGGTTACGGAGGAAGTAATTTCGGAGGAAGCAGCTTCGGAGGAAGCAGCTTCCGCGGAAACAGCTACCGCGGCTCTTCCGTCGGAGGCTCCAGTTTCGGCGGCAGCCGACGTCCGACAGGCGGCAGTTCTTCCGGCGGCTCCGGTCGTTCTTTCGGAGGTTCACGTGGCAGCAGCGGGGGCAGCCGAAGCAGCAGCCGAAGCGGCGGTTTCGGCGGAGGTTCTACCCGAGGGGGCGGAGCCGGCCGCGGAAGGAGATAAATCCTTCGTTGTATTTAAGCAAAACAACCGGCAGCCGGGAGCTGACTGCAGTCATTTCTACGCATAAAAACACGAATTTCGAAAAAACCCTTGACAAACAATTCAAAATGAGGTATAATATATATCGCACATGAAAGATGTGTGATGCGTTTGTAGCTCAGCCTGGATAGAGTGCCCGGCTACGAACCGGTAGGTCGGGGGTTCGAATCCCTCCAGACGCGCCAGATAAGGTAGCAGGTTTTGATACAAAGTCTGCTGCCTTTTCTTTTGCAGAAACTTTTTGAAATTAAAAATTTTCAGTAAATACAATCCATAAAACAACCACACCTGACTTTACTCAATACACAACGCATGCAAATTCCTATTCCGAGAATTTCAATATTTTGATTTTCTCGGAATAGGAATTATATAAAAAGATTTGGAGGTGCGTTATGAGACTGATTGAGCGAACTTTTTATTTGAATCAACTTAAGCAAGTCAAAGGTGTTCCGGATATAAAAGTTGTAACCGGAATACGACGCTGCGGCAAATCGAAACTAATGGCATCCTGTGAGGAATATATCCGCCTAGTTGATCGCAAAGCGAATATAATCAGCATAGATTACAGCGATATTAAGTATGAGAACCTGAAAAATTATCAGGCTCTGAATTTATATGTGGAAGAACGCCATATCGGTTCAAAGAATAATTACCTCTTCATAGATGAGGTTCAAATGTGCGAAGGTTTTGAATTTGCATTGAATAGTCTTCACGCATCGGAAAAATATGATATATATGTAACCGGCTTAAATGCGTTTTTGCTCAGCAGCGACCTTGCCACACTTTTTACAGGCAGAACATTCAGCATTGAGCTGTTTCCGTTTTCTTTGCGAGAATACATGGAATATTTTGAAAAGACGGATGTTCAAGAAGCTTTTATAGAATACAGAAAAATCGGGGGAATGTCCGGGTCATATGTATATCACGACGAAGAGAGCAGGATCAGGTATTTAAACGATGTCTTTGATACGCTTGTAATCCGGGATATCGTTCAAAAATACAGAATCCGAAATACGCCGCTTTTGGAGAAAATAACAGATTTCCTTATGGACAATGTTTCAAATCTTGTATCTGCAAATAAAATGACGGAAACATTGCTTTCGAACAAGACCAGAACGAGCGACAAAACAGTCGGCACATATATATCATACCTATGCAATGCATTTGCCTTTTATCGCATCAGAAGATATGACATAAGGGGAAAGAAATACCTGGCTTCGAATGACAAGTATTATCTTGCCGATCCTGCATTCAGAAATGCCCGACTTGGCAGCCGCAACCCGGATTTCGGCAGAATGTCAGAAAACCTCGTTGCATTGGAACTGTTAAGACGCGGATACGAAGTTTATGCCGGTGTATTATACAAGAAAGAAATCGATTTTGTCGCGATTAAACAAAACGAGAAGCTGTATATTCAAGTAGCGGAATTCATCGACAATCCGGAAACGTTTGAACGGGAATACTCGTCGTTGTTGGCTATCAATGATGCCTATCCAAAAATGATTCTGGCAAGAACACGTCAAGAGCCTTATCAATATGAGGGAATTATAATAAGAGATATCGCAGATTGGCTTTATGACAACTGAAAACTCCCGGTTTGTTTTAAACGCACACCGGCCCTATGTATAGAAATACTGTCAGCATAAGGTTTCTTTTCTTTTTTCTACGGCATATCTGCTGTTTTTTGGCAAGCGTTGATTCAATTAAAGTAAGATAATTGTTAATTTTTTGATTTAAGAACCGTCTGCTATTGTATTATGTGGCTGTTTAGTAGTATAATATATATAATTACGTTAATTTAATAAGAACACACCCGAAATTACAATCACCGAAAACAAAAGGAGCAATTCCGGATGAAAAAACCATTCCGCCGTATAATCGCGCTGCTGCTCGCAGCCTGCTGTCTTTACTCTTTTTCCGGCTGCGCGAGCGTTAAAGACATTATTTCGACCCTGATTAAAATAAAAGAAAAATACGGCAGCGAAGAAACCACAACTTTTGAAACAGATCTGCCGGAAACCTTGGCTGAGGCCGATACAACGGCTTCCGAAACGGTAAATCCGATTAATGCCGAAGAAGAACCTGCCGCCGACAGCAGCGTCACATTCCGGGAATATATAGTTCCGGCCGTTTTCGCCCTCTCCTTCACAAACTATTCGGTCGATGAATATAAAGCCCTATCCGATCCGAACACTTTATGGGAAGCTCTCGGATGGTATACCGGATATCTTTACATGTCCGACGGAACGACTGAGCTTTCAAAGGAAACGATAGCCGTTCTGACAAAACTGTTCTGCGGCTCCGACGAATTTATCGACTGCCCCGCCGATTTCATTGACGGAGAATACATCGAGAAAAGAGTCGCGACATACAGTTTCCCCGGCTTCTGCTACATGATGGAAGATTATTTCGGCGATGAAGGAACAATGCAATTTGCCGTCGAAACGGACGGCTTTGCGGTTTACTCGCATATTCTGGAAATCATCGACGGCGAGGGAATTTACACGACCGACTATGAATGGTACTTCGAAGAGTCCGGCGGAAACCCGCCGTATGCGCTGACGGATTATGCGCTGCCTTCTCTCGGAGAAGACTATTACGACGGCGAGTATTATCTTGTATCGGCAGATGAGCTTGAAGAGTATATCGATATCAACAACATGCAGCACGTCTGTCTTGCCGACGGCAACCGGGTATTTATCGATTACAGCGCAACTTACGACGATATGCCGGAAGGCGAAGGAATCTATCAGCAGTCGTATTATGAGCGGAGAGACGGCTGGCTTGCCGTATCTTTTCTTTCGTCTGACAGCGTAAGCGGCGAATACTGGGGCGGATATTACCGCGGCTTCAACTACTGGCATGACTTTGAAAGCGGCAGAATGATCTGCACGATCGAAGCGGCAACCGAAGCGCCGGAATGGCAATACGACAATGTGATTAACTTCCATTTAATCGATCCGATTGAATTGGGGCTGGATGTCTGGGGCATATATACCGATTACGGGACAATCGAACTTTCCTACGTTATAGAATACGCAGATACCGAATATACATATTATGTAATAACCGAAATCGATGCCGAGAGCAAGCTTATTCAGTTTGTAAAAACCTATTCGGTCTTCTCTCCGGGTACCGATTCGGAATCTCATTCCTATACAGAATATACCTGCTATTACAACGATGAGCTTGACGATGAGTTCGTTTCATACTATACGCAGAATTTCGATGAGATGGAAAACAACACCCGCACGGTAACCGTTAATTATCCCTCTATCGATGAAAACTATAATGCGGCATACGAGGTCCCGAAGACTTGGGAGCTCATACCCGCCGGATACAGTTACGAACAGCTATATCTAAACAAAGGTCTGACGAAAAGCTACGAATACCCCGGAGACAATATTAACTACGAAATCTGGGCAAGTATGGCGGTCGGCTGATTCCGTTCATCCTTCCCTCCCTGACCGGCAACGGTTTTATTTAATTGTTTGACGCAAAATAATATCGAAAGGACATATATTCAATGTCAAGAATCGCAAGAAGAACGCTTTCTCTGATTTTGGTTTTGCTGATGGCCGCATCAGCCGGACTTTCCGTCTTTGCCGAAGGCGTGCCGGACGACGGAATGACGGCGCCGCAGCGAAAATTCCACAGAACCGTTTTGCCCTATGTCTTCGCCCTTTCCTGTGCCTATGTGGGTATCAGCGATACAGGCGCTGTCAAGACCCCCGACAAGATGTGGGATGCTATGGGCTGGTATACCGCCTACAAATATCTGGAGACGGGAACCGATTACCTGACCGCTCACGAAGCCGCCGGATTCCAGGAGGCGGTCTATCCGGGCGGCAACATGATAGACTGTCCGCAGCGTCTTCTTGACTGCGGCGTCGTCGAAAAAGATTACCTGGGCGGACCGATAGGCAATGTTTTTTACTTCCCCTATCATATCGCTTTCGCTGAAAATCTTCTTGACAATGCGATAGAATTAAAGACCGAATATGCCGGCATCCGCAAGATTGCAGCCGAGCTTACTCTGAATATACCGGGGGAAACGGTGGTTTACAATTACAGCTTTACATTCCGTCCGAACGATGTAAAGGTAAGCAAAGCCTTAAAGCAGTTCCGGCCGACATATGTGATCAACAAAATCTGTGTGTCGATATCCGACGCGGCCGCCGAAGCGGAAGAACTGAGCGAGACAAGCATTATCGATTCCCTGCTTAGGCGGCGTAATTCGATAAGAGCGGTAAGCGAATCCCCGGACCGAAAGACCGTTACTTTATATTACATCAGAAATAATGCGACTTGTATGCTCGCCAGGACAAAATTCAGCGACGGGACGAGCGCGGTTAACGGCATTTTCAAAAACTTTGTTTACAAAAAAGACAAGTCAACCGATAACCGGGTGTTTGCTTATTCCGATTTAAGGGGCGGAACCGACTTTTGCGCAAATCTCGGCTCGGAATCGATGATCATAAACGACACCCTTTTCCTTGAAAGCGAGGGGGAAAAGAATTCCGTGTACGGCGCCTTTGTACTTGGCAAGGAAGGACTCGAATGCTTCCGCTATACGATTGACAAATCGACGCTTTTATGCCGGAAAGCCGAATGGTGCACCTTTTACGGATACCAGGATTACTCCGAGAACGGAGAAGCTACCGGAAATTATGACATGGAATTTGACTACGCCAATATTTCATACGAATACAATGTCAGCGTTGATGACAGCGCTTATATAGACTGCTGGAATCTGAAGCTGAGAACCGTCACCGTAGTTTATATAATCGACGAAGCCGACTCCGCCGACAGATACGAGTACCGGGTTTCGATGCCTTACAACTGGGAATATCTTCCGATCGAAGCCGTCGAAAATCCCGGAATTGTCTATCTCGATGCAGCCTGCCAAAGAGAGTACAGCTATCCTGGCAACAGCACGGATTATACCGTATACGTTAAAATCGACGGTTGAAACGACACGGCTTGCGCCGATAATTTTTTTGCAAAGGAGCTGACTTAATTGGATCGTCCGGATACCAACATATACGAATATAAATGTCCGAATTGCGGCGGAGCGGTGGAATTTGACAGCACGATACAGAAGCTGAAATGCCCCTACTGCGACACCGAGTTCGACATCGAAACGCTCAGAAACCATGATGCTCAGCTGGCAAACGAGCTGCCTGATCAGATGAGCTGGATCGGCTCGCGGGACAACGAATGGCGGGAAGGCGAAGTTGAAGGGATGCGGGTCTATATCTGCAATTCCTGCGCCGGCGAAATAATCGGCGACGCCAACACCGGAGCTTCCTCCTGCCCTTACTGCGGCAACCATGCGATAATGATGACGAATTTTACCGGCGCTCTCCGCCCCGATTATGTCATCCCCTTCAAGCTGGACAAGAATGCCGCAAAAGCGAACCTGCTTAAATTCTATAAAGGCAAAACCCTGCTGCCGAAGATATTCAAGGACGCGAACCATATCGATGAAATCAAGGGCATTTATGTTCCCTTCTGGCTCTTCAACGCCGATGTATACGCTGACATAAAATATAAGGGAACAAAGACCAGAAGCTGGTATTCGGGCGGCGAAGACTGGACATCAACCGAATATTTCTCCCTCGACCGCACGGGAACCGTCTCCTATGACTGCGTTCCGGTGGACGGTTCAAAAAAGATGGCGGATGACCTGATGGAGTCACTCGAGCCGTATGATTTCAATGAAGCCGTCGATTTTAACACCGCTTATCTCTCCGGCTTTTTCGCCGACAAATATGACGTTACCGCCGACGAAAGCATAGATCGTGCTAACGAGCGAATCAAAAAAAGCACCGAAGACGCCTTTAAAACCACTACCGGAGACTACGGCGGGGTCGTTGTCGAAAGCTCCCATGTTCAGTTTGAAAACGGCACCTATCATTATGCGCTCTACCCAGTCTGGCTGCTTAACACAAACTATAACGGCAAGCGATATACCTTTGCGATGAACGGTCAGACCGGCAAATTCGTCGGCGACGACCTGCCGGTCGACCGGGGCAAATACCTTGCTTATCTTTTCGGTCTTGCCATGGCCTGGGGGGTGGGCATCTTCGCCGTCCTCTCGCTGCTTGTCAAATTCGTACTTTAAGGAGGCGGCCGAGATGAAAATAAATAATAAAAAAGTAACGGCGATCGCCGCGCTGACTCTGATTTCGGTATTCCTGATTGCGATTGTCATATCCGCCGCAGCGCCCGCTTTTGCAGCCGGAAAGCAGTATGTATTCGCGTCGAGCGATCAGTACTTCACCGAGGAAAGCATGGCCGCGCTTGACGCTCAGGCTCAGTCGGTATATGACAGATTCGGCATCGAATGCTACTTCGATATATCCGAAGTAAGTCTCGAAGAAACCGACGGCTACGCAAAAAGCGTGTTTGCTTCCCGCGGCGGCAGCGATCCGGGCATGATAATGGTCGTAACCGCCGACCATGTGATAACCTGGGTCAGCCAAACCATCGCGCCGGAATTCACCGACGAGGATATGGAGGCTTTGCATAATGCTTACGACAAGCCTGAGACATATTACGACGCGGTTGCGGCGGTATTTTCGGAATTTGAAAGAATACTTACGGAGCGCGGCTTTGCCCGGACCGGCAGCTCAGCCGCTCCCGAAACAAGGTTGATCCCCGAAGACAGACAGCGCCCTCTGCTCGTCGATGATGCCGGAATTCTCTCGAACACCGAACGCACCGAAGTCGAAGCAAGGCTCAATGAGCTCAGCCGGAAGCACAGCTTCGACATCGCCGTTGTAACGGTGGATTCGCACGATTACTACGGCGTAACCGACTACGCCGACGACTTTTACGACTACAACGGTTACGGCCAAGGTGATGACAACAGCGGAATAATGTTTCTGATTGCGATGGATACCAGGGAGTGGCATATCACGACTACCGGCAAGGGAATACCGTATTTTACCGACGCAGGTCAGGAATACATCATGGACAAGGTAGTTCCTTATCTTTCGAGCGGAAATTACGGCGGCGCCTTCCTTGAGTTTGCAAATATCTGCGACGAGTTTCTTGCGCAGGCAGAAACCGGCGATCCTTATGATATTCATAACCTTCCCCGCCCGACTCTCAGCTGGAAGTATCTGCCCGTCTGCCTGCTGATCGGTTTCCTTCCCTCCTTCGGAATCACCAAGGGCATGAAAAATCAGCTGAAGACCCGGCGTTTTCAGTCGAGGGCAAATCAATACCAGCGTAAAGACAGCTTCAACCTCTATAACGCTAATGACACCTTCCTCTATCGCCGTGTGACTCATGTGCCCCGCGTCGAATCATCAAGCAGCGGCAGCAGCAGAGGAGGCTCATCGACTCACACCAGCAGCTCCGGCACCAGCCACGGCGGATCGAGCGGCCGTTTCTGACAACATTACGGACATGCATAAAGGCGCCGCTCGGCGCCTTTGTTTTGGAAAACATATCATCTGCGCTTATTTTGACGGAAGAAGGGAATTATTATGACGCCTATTGACGATATATTGAAAAAAGCCGGTAAAGCCATAAGAAATACGGCTAAAGAAGCGGCCGACACCGCCGGTTCCGCGCTTAAAGAGAACATCGGCAAAGCGGGGAAACAGCTTTCGGATAAAGCTGTAAATACCGCCGCCGATAAAGCAAAAGAGGCGGCTGAGACAGCGGAAAACAAACTTAAAGAAGTCGTAAGAGCGCGGAGACCCGGCTTAAAAGATTTCCCCCGCCCGAAAGATTCTCAAAAGCAGGAAGAACCGGCAGAACAGCCACAAGCGCCGGTTAAACAGAAGGAAGCTTCCGCAGTCGATGAAATACAAAACTCGGACAGTTCGTTTACATATGTGTTCAGCGCCCTTCCTCAAAACCGCGCCGAGCTTGAAGGGCTTTCGATAGCCGACCTCAGCTCCCCCTTCCGCTGCGCGGCGCTGACCGTCGCCGCTCTCTGCCGGTACAGGGACTCAAAAGACGACTGCCACGAAATGCTCGGAGCGCTGAAGGGCTCCGCTTACACTCCGTTTGAGCGGCAGTTCCTACGCGACAGGCTTTCGGGAAAGGAATCAATTCCCTTCTCTTATTTTGCCGGTTCGGCTACCGGGAACGGCTACGCGCCGACTCAGCCTTATACTCTGACGGTAACTGCCGGAGCTGCGGCTTATAACCGGGACGGTTATGCGACGCTTGAGCTTATCTCCTCCGGCTCCGATTCGCCGAAGCGGATAACGCTTATCCGAAACGGTGACAAATGGCAGCTCTATGATCAGGCGCTGCTCGGAATGATAAAATCTCCGCAATAAACGGAACCGGCAGCGGGAAAATTTCCCGCTGCCGGAGATTTTTTTAATTTAAATTATCTTTGCTCTGATGATAGACGTTTGATATCAGCTTGAATATCTCATACACCAGCATCAGCACTGCCGGAGGCAGGAGCGCGCAGAGCCAGCCTACCGGCGGCAGCGGCACTATTCCGAATGGAGAACCGAGCGGGGTAAGCATCGCAAGCGCCACGAAAGCAGCTATTGCGAGAAAGAAACCGCCGTTGATAAAGTTGAATTTCACGCTCGGCATGAATATGCTCTTGTCCTTCATCGTCTCGTTCATCGCAATCAGCTGAGACATTATGAATCCGAGAAAGACGGCGCAGCCGGTCTGAGAGGATGAGAGAGAGGTGAAGAGCGCGGTGGAATTTGCCAAATACGGCGCGGCTATCGCGCAAGCCGCCCAGAAAAGACCGAACGCAAGGCAGGTCATATTATGGGCAAAAGGTTTTTTCAGCCGCTCGTCGGTGTTTTCCCGGCTTTTAAGTATATCGTATTCCGGCCGCTCGAATGCAATTATCAGAACCGCCGCAAAGTCAACAATCAGTCCGGTGAAGATTATCTGGGTCGGCGTCATCATCTCGTAGCGGATTATGACCGAATAGAGCACTATAAAGAGCCTTGACAGCTGCGAGGTTATCAGATACTGCACCATCCGGAGGATGTTTTTATAAATTACCTTCGCCGTGGATATCGCGCCGACAAGGGCGTTGAAGGCACCGCGGCCGTCGGTGTCTCCATCCGAGACTATGACGTCGGAGATAAATTTCAGCGCTTCGCAGCCGGCTTTGCGGCTGTCGCCTGCCGCCTTTACCGGCGGCTTATTTTTTGAAAAGAAACGGGATTTCCGCGATTCCATCGAAATGGTGCTGCTGCGGCAGGCGCTTACTCCCGACTGACGCATAACGCCGGTTTCGTCAAGGTCCTGACCGAGATAAAGCACATTGTCTCCCTCTTCTTTGAGAAAGTTTACAAGTTTATACTTCTGGTCGACGCGCAGGCCTTCGTAGACCCGATATGTGTGGATATTTGTCCTGAGCATGCCGTCTGAGAGCCTGTCCATCTGCTTTGAGGAAATGATGTCGGTCGAGTTATTGGCGACGCCGACGGTTTTTGCAAGCTGGAGGTTGTTTTCCGAGCTGTCGTCGCAGAGCATTATAACCCGGATTCCGGCGTCGGCAAGTCTTGACATATTCTTTGCAGCTCCCGGCAGCAAAGGCTCGCGGATAGCTAAATATCCTTCAAAATTGAGGTCGTTCTGCAGCTTTTCGATACGGGTAAGGTCGGTATCGGCGGTAGTTTTCGACGCTATGCCGACGACCCGGTAAGCAGCGCGGCTGCGGGACAGAGCCGAGATTCTGATTTCATTCAAAGCCGCCATATCAAGCGGCACCCTCACTCCGTTGAGCGAATAGGTTCGGCAGCGGGCGAGAACGGCGGAAAGCTCGCCTCTCAGTATAACCAGATAATCTTCGCCGGCTTCGTGCGCCCTCGCGTCGTCCGAAATGCCGTCTATACCGTTTCCTAAATAATCAATGGCGAAGTTGCCGACAAGAGAGGTTTCAAAGCGAGAGCTGCCGCTCGCCTTCATATGGTCGAGGATCGGGTAATCGCGGTCAAGAGCGACGTTATAAAGCTTCATCTTTTCGGCGGAGGAAATTATCGCTTCTTCTTCTCCGCGATAAGCCGGGGAAACGTCTCCCGAAGCGGCTTTTTCGGCGCCGAGTTTGTTTCTTCCGTAAAGCGCCGTTGAAACTACCGCGAATTTCATCAGCATCGCGCATCTTTTTTCGAAATGAGGGAGATCGCGGGTATATTCCATGCCTCCGCTGAATGCGGCTTCGACCGACTGTTCGTTCAGCGTCAGTATCCCTTCCTTAGGGATTATGATTGTGTTTATATCTTTAAGCTTCTCGAGCGAGCCGACGTTGCGGATAAGCGCCCCGGTGTTCGGCGCGTCGAATTGATGAACGGCGTTGTAAATGCCGCTGGCGATGATGATATATCCGAAAGCGGTGTACAGCTCCGACATCGAAGCGACGGCAAGCGAAAGCCCGGTAAGGAAAACGTCGAAAAATCCCCGCGTCCGCAGTCCGGTGACCGCGCCTGTGACGGTCAGGAGAAAGACGAGTATTATCATGCAGAGGCTCCACATCGAGCAATAGCTGCGAAGCGTGGTTATTACCGGCAGCGATTCGTGGCGGGTCAAAGTCTCGGCTTTTCCCTCGCGGCAGACGAGCTGATCCTCGCCGCTGGCAACTACGATGGCTTTTCCGGTTCCGCGGGTGAGAATCGTCGAAGCGAAAAGCATATTCTTTCGGTCTTTGACCTCTATTTCGCGGAATTCCCGGAAGGAGGCGTCCTTTTTCTGCGCTCTCGGAATCCCTGTCAGCGGGGCTTCAAAGGCATAGAGATCCTTTGCTTCCAAAAGACGGCAGTCGGCGGGGACAACATCCCCGGCGGCGACAAAAATGACATCCCCGGCAACAAGCTGCTCGGAGCGTATCGTATAAAGCACTCCTTCCCGCAGCACCCTAGCGACGGGAAGAGCGCCGGAAGCCGTGTCTTCCAGCACATGCTGAGCCTTGATATATATAATTATCGAAGCTATGTAGTTCAGAACGAGTACGCAGATGAGCGCAATGGCGGCCGCGCTGCGCTCAAGCGACGCCTGAATAAGCGCCGTGAGCAGCAGCAGAATCGACATGCTGTCGGTCATCACGTGTCCCAGATAGGCTTTAAACGCGCCTTTCGGCACCGGGTATATGATATTCGGGCCGTTCGTTTTCAGCCTCCGCTCGGCTTCCTCCCGGCTGAGACCATTTTCAATGTCGGCGCTCAACCGTTCGGCGATCTGCTCCGGCGTATGGTCATACCATTTATCCATTAGTTAAAACAGGGGGTTGCCCTATCCGGTAATGCCGGAGGGGGCAACCGAGTCCTCCGGCTTTAAGACGATTCCTATATTTATTAATGTCAGCGAAAGGTCAGATTTTTACAGATTCGAGGACAAGCGAGCCGTCGCGGACGGCAAGCGAAAGCTCCCCGACTTCGGCTCCGGCGGCATTGATAATGTTCTCCGCGGCTTTGTCTTCGACATTTGTCTGAATGTAGCGACGCATGTTTCTCGCCCCGTATTTTGTGGAATAGCTTTCACGGGCGATCTTCTGCGCGGCTTCCTCCGTCCAGACAAAGCCGATATCTTTCTCCGCGAGGGTAGTCCTGAGATCTCCCAGCATAAGAACGGCGATCTTTACAAAGTCTTCCTCGGAAAGCTGGCGGAATGTTACGATTTCGTCGACGCGGTTTATGAATTCCGGGCGGAGGAATTCGTTCAGCGCCTTCATTGTCCGGTCTTCGTTCTGCTGCATGGTATCGCCGCCGAAACCGGCGCGGTTGGTGACGTTCACCGAACCGGCGTTTGTCGTCATAACGATAACGGTGTTTTCGAAATTTACGACTCTGCCCTGCGCGTCGGTGATGCGGCCGTCGTCGAGTATCTGTAAAAGGATATTCAGAACGTCCGGATGCGCCTTTTCGATCTCGTCGAAAAGCACTACCGAATAAGGCTTGCGGCGGATCTTCTCGGTAAGCTGACCGGCTTCGTCATAGCCGACATATCCGGGCGGCGCGCCGATAATCCTCGATACGCTGAATTTTTCCATGAATTCCGACATATCGAGGCGGATAAGCGTCTCCGGCGAATCGAACAGGTCTAAGGCAAGCAGTTTTACAAGCTCGGTTTTTCCGACGCCCGTCGGGCCTGCGAAGATGAAGCTGACCGGCTTGCGCTTATAAGCAACTCCGGCGCGGCCGCGCTTGATGGCTCTCGCGACGGCGTCTACCGCTTGATCCTGACCTATCAGGCGGGATTTAAGCCTGTCCGCAAGCTTGTCTATCCGGTTGAATTCATGCTCGGTTATATTCGATGCGGGAACACCCGTCCAAATCTCAATAACCCGGGCAAGGTCGCCTAAAGTAAGCTCGGCTGTTTCGAGCGCCGGCTTAAGCGTATCAAGTTCGTTCTGCGTCTTCAGCGCTTCGACCTTGACTTCCGCAAGGCGCTTATACTGCGCGTCCTGCTTTTCGGAATCGGTCTCGGTTGAGGCTTCGATATCGCCTTGCTCCTTTTTGAGCGCGGCAAGCTTATCGTTAAGCTCAAGACTGCGCCCGATCTCGGGGGTGTTGAGCGACTTATATGACGCCGCTTCGTCAAGCAGATCGATGGCTTTATCCGGCAGATACCTGTCGGTGATATACCGCTCGGAGAGGACGACGATCCGTTTCAGAGTTTCCTCCGGAATCTTTATGCCGTGGAATTCCTCGTAATAGGATTTAATGCCGCGAAGTATCTCGACGGTGTCTTCGATCGAAGGTTCTTCGATTATGACCGGCTGGAAGCGGCGCTCGAGTGCGGAGTCCTTTTCGATGTATTTGCGGTATTCGGTAAGCGTTGTCGCGCCGATTACCTGAATTTCCCCGCGGGAAAGGGCGGGTTTCAGAATGTTCGCGGCGTTCATTGAGCCTTCCGCGTCGCCGGCGCCGACGATGGAATGGACTTCATCGATGACAAGGATTATGTTGCCCAAAGCCCTCACCTCGTCAATCAGCCCCTTCATTCTCGTTTCAAACTGGCCCCTGAACTGAGTGCCCGCGACGATGGCGGTAAGGTCGACCAGGTGAACTTCCTTATCCCGCAGCTTGTACGGCACATCCCCGGCGACGATCCTCTGCGCCAGCGCTTCGGCTATCGCGGTTTTTCCGACTCCCGGCTCGCCTATAAGGCAGGGATTGTTTTTCTGGCGGCGGCAGAGAATGCCGATTACCCGCTCAAGCTCTTTTTCCCGGCCGACGATCCTGTCCATCTTGCCGTCGATGACCCTCTGGTTGAGCGAACGGCAGTATTGCTCAAGGAATTTGCGCTTGGGATTTCCCCCTTTTTGATTTTTCTGGCGTTCTCCCGGCTTGGCTCTGGGATCCTGCATCGGATTCCCGCCGCCCAAAAAACTGCGGAAGTCGATGGTAGGCGCCCGGCCTTCCTCGCCGTCTTCCGGGTCGCCCGGAGGAGTATCCGGCAGATTCGGGTTGCCGGATGAATCGGGGCCGAATATGCTGTTCATCTCCTCATCGACGCGGTCGAGTTCCTCGTCGGTGATCCCCATCTTCTTCATGATGTCGTCGACCGACTTAATGCCGAGTTCCTTGGCGCATTTGAGGCAAATTCCCTCGTTGACGGTGCGCCCGTTTTCAATATGTGATATGTAGACCACAGCTACGCGCTTGTGGCATCTTGAACAAAGCTCCAATGGTCTCCTCTTCCCCTGCGGGGATGTTGCTTTACTTCCGGAAGCGGCAATGCTTCAGCCGCTTTCCGGTGTTGCGTATTAACTTATATTATACAGCGCGAGGAGCTTATCCGCCGCGCCGGAATAAATATTGTGATTGAGCAAAAATTGTGTTATATATGAGCTTTCAAGCTGCCCCGGATAGAAAATATCCGGCTGCATCGCGCAGAAGGCAGGCCAGGCTTTCCAGAGTATCACCACGAACAGCGATACGAGAAGATAGCTCCATAATACTCCGAAGCAGGCGCCCAAAATGCGGTTTACAACTCCCAGCGGAGTCGCGTTTACCGCGCGGTTGAGCTGTTTGAATATCAGCTTGGTTATGAGCATAACAAGCAAAAAGATTATCAGGTATGAGACGGCGTTTGAAAGCATTTCGGCTATCGGATCGGCTATCGCGTCTCTCACCAGAATTTTTGCCGTTTCGGTTCCCAAACCGTCAAGCGCGCCGTAATACTCTTCAAGCGCGGCTGCATCCGCGCCGAAACGGCTGAGTAAATCCATAAAAACATCGGGTTTTTCTTCGAAAAGCTTTGCAAGGCCGGTATCACCGCTGAAAAGTCCGACTGCGGCGGTTTCAACCGCTGCCGAAACCCGATCAAGCATAAAACCGTCATAAAGCAATGCCGACAAAACGGGGGTCAGGAGCAATGCGGCTGCAAAGGCGGCAAGCAGGGAGAATATCCAGGAAACGGAGCCGATAAAGCCTTTTATAATCCCGTATATCACGGCAAAGATAAATATCAGGGCTATGATAAGGTCTATTGCAGCTGCCATCAGATGTCATCCTCCGCCCAGGTTTCCTCTTCATAAGGCTGATCTTCCGGGACGGCGTCCGGATCTCCCTCGGGGGTATATATAAGCTCTTCGGTCGATCCCGGCTCGGCTTCATAAAGATCTTCCTTTGACGGTTCAGGCGCCGAAGGTTGGGCTGCAGCTGTCGTTTCGGGAACTGCGGCGCCGACTTCCGGGAAAAGCTCCTCGGGACGGTACATCTTGACCCGCTGGGAATATGCCACTATAAGGGTCAGCGCGTCCTTTCTGAGCATCCTTTTTCCGCCGCTTTCGATTTCTGCCTCGGATATGCCGCCGTCGGCTGTCCTTATCCGGATGATCTTCGAATCGAAAAGGGCGTATATCCTGTCTTCATATGAGACTAGATCGAGTATCTGACCGTCAAGGCTGACTTCGCTGAGTTTGTTTCCCTCGCGGTCGAGCATCACTACAAGCTCTCCCGAGCCGATGATGTTCTGCGAGAAGACCACGTCGGCTCCGCGGGGGGTGAGGGCGCAGCGCTGCGGTACCTTTCCTTCAAAATTATACGTTGATACAAGCTCGAAATTCCTGTCGTAAAAGTGAAGAGCGGAGTCGGTCAGAACGACGAGGCCTCCGCCGTCGAGCCAGCCGACGCGGCAGCCCATTTCTCCCTGCAGTGTCTGCACGCTGAGCGGCGTTTCCGAGCGTGGATCGAAGATCATCAGCTCGGTCATGAAGCCGCCGTTTTCGTTGTAAACTGAGAGCATCGCAACCCGGCTGTCGTCGCGGAAAACCGTGTCCATGACCAGCTTGTCTTTATATATAACCGAAATTTTGCGGAAGCTCGAATCATATATTGTGACCGCAGATCGGTACTCCATCGTATTTGACACTATAGCGAACAGATTGTCGGATATCGAAGCGCCCCAGATAGGGTATTCGAGCGTTTCGCTGTATATCTTGGAAAAAGCGTTGGATACGGTAAATGTGTTTTCCCCCAGACCGTATACCAGCATATATCTGTCGGAAGTGAGCAGCATCGGAGTCTGCATATTGATCGAATAGGTCAAAGTCGAGTTGCCGAGCATATTATACAGCGTGACGGATTTTTCGTCGACAACCGCGAGTTCGCCCTTATAGGAGCCGACCTGAAGCTTGTCCGACTGGTTAAAGTAGATCGTTCTGTATCTTCCGGTATATTCCGGGCTGTCGGTGTTGAGGTAGCGCATCATATACTGGAGGTTTTCGAGCGTCAGATCGCTGTGATACTCAAAGATCATAACGACCAAAAAGATGATGAGAGCGGTGAGCAGAAGATACCTTGCGAGTTTGATTCTGAACGCTATCGCGCCCCAATAGGACGAATAGTTGTCGCTTCTGCGCATAAAGCGCGACGGTATGCGCGGGAATTTAATATGCGGTTTGGCCGGCTTCGTTCCGGCGGTTTTTTCTTCGGCCATGCTCTCACCTCCTTTTTTTATACAGAGTTATCGTTTCAGTTTGGCGAATCCTTCGAGATAGCCGACTTCGATCAGGTAAAGTCCTTCCGGCGGAGCCGTCATTCCGGCTCTGTTTCTGTCGCCGGACGCGATTATCGCCGGCAGTTCCGACGGGTCTATCTTGCCGTAAGATGCCATTGCCAGTGTTCCGGCGATTATCCTGACCATGTTGTAAAGAAATCCGTCGGCTCTTATTGTCATTGAGACGAAGCCGTTTTCGCGGCGGACGGAGATGTCGGCGACCGTTCTTGTTGTATCTTCGATCTTGCCGCCTGTCGACATGAAAGCAGAGAAATCATGAGTTCCCAGAAACGCCTTTGACGCCGCATCCATGGCGGCTTCGTCGAGCGGGCGGTGAAAATGCCAGCAGCGCTTATCCATGAACGGGTCGCGGTGGACGGTATCTTCAAAAATGTATTTATATTCTTTATAAACCGCGTCGTATCTCGGATGAAAGGGGAGAGGGACATGTTCCGCCTTTATCACGGCGCAGTCATACGGCAGCTTAAGATTCAGCGCCAGCGGCAGTCTTTCGAGCGGGATTTCCGGCGAATCTTCGGGCAGAACATACGCCGCGCGGAAAGCCTTTGCGTGAACGCCGGCATCGGTGCGGCTGCAGCCTGTCAGCGCATAGCGCTCGCCGTAAACGGCTTCGATCGCGTCCTGAACCGTCGCCTGAACCGTCCTCAGTCCGTCCCCCTGAACCTGCCAGCCGCAAAATTCGGTTCCGACATAGGAAATGGTCAGCAGCAACTTTTTCATATCGAAAATCCGGGGGCGAATATGTTGAGCAATATTATACCCGCGATGAAAATCATGAAAATCAGCACCATCAGCCAGTCAAGCGGCTTCATATGCAGCTCGGTCATCCTTGTCCGTCCGACGTCTCCGCGGTAGCAGCGGCACTCCATCGCGACGGCGAGATCGTCGGCGCGGCGGAAAGCCGAAACGAAGAGCGGTATCATGACAGGTATCAGCGCTTTTGCACGGTTAACCAGGCTCCCCTGCGAAAAATCCGCCCCTCTGGCTTTCTGCGCCGACATTATTTTATCGGTTTCTTCGATCAGGGTCGGGATAAACCGGAGGGCGATGGTCATCATCATCGAAAACTCATGAACCGGCATTCTCAGCTTTTTTAAAGGACCCAGCAGCCGCTCGAGGCCGTCCGTCAGGGCGATAGGCGACGTGGTATATGTGAGTACCACTCCGGTGCCGGCGAGCAGGGCGATAATCCGGATTATCATCAGCCCGGCGAATTTCAGTCCTTCCGGGTAAACGCGGATGATACCGAATTCAAAAAGCGGGGTTTCCCCTTTTGTCCAGAAGATATTGATGACCGCCGTGAACGCAACGACATAGATAACCGGCTTCATGCCCTTAAGAATGATCCTGAGCGGGATTTTACATAAAACGATCAAAAACAGGGTAAACAGCACGACGAAAAGGAACGCAAATACGTTTTTTGCCGTGAAGATGCCGATAATATACAAGAGGGTAAGGATTATCTTTGCCCGGGGGTCGGTTTTATGCAGCGGCGAGTCGCCGGGGAAAAACTGACCGAGAGTAATTTCTTTCAGCATATCGCTTCTCCCCTCGTCCCGGTTTTTGCAAGGCCCAATTTAGCTGCTATCGCTTCACAGGCCGCGTCGACGGTGAAGATATCCCCTTCGAGAACGACGCCGTTTGCGCGAAGCAGGTTTACCAGTCTTGTTATCTGCGGCACGTCAAGCCCGACTTTTACAAGGGTTTCCGCCTGACGGAAGATCTCGGCGGTAGTTCCGGTCATAAATATTTCCGCGCCGTTCATGACGACAAGCTCGTCGCTGTATCTCGCCATATCCTCCATCGAGTGGCTGACGATTATGACCGTCTTTTGGCGCTCTTTCTGATAGCGGCGGACTCCGCCGAAGATTTCCTCCCGCCCGACGGGGTCGAGGCCGGCGGCCGGCTCGTCTAAAACCAAAATCTCCGGATCCATCGCAAGTATCCCGGCTATCGCGACGCGGCGCTTTTCTCCGCCGGAAAGCTCAAACGGGCTTTTATTCAGCATAGACGGCGCAAGACCGACAAAATCCGCCGCTTCATGAACTTTAAAAGCGACTTCCGCTTCGGAAAGCCCGCGATTGCGCGGACCGAATGCGATATCCCGGCTGACGGTTTCTTCAAAGAGCTGATATTCGGGGTATTGAAAGCAAAGACCTACCCGGAATCTGACATCCCGGATCTTTTTCGGCTCCGCCCAGATATCCTTGCCGTCGAGGGCAACGATGCCGGAAGTCGGCTTCAAAAGTCCGTTCAGCAGCTGAACCAGGGTCGACTTGCCGGAACCTGTATGGCCGATCAGTCCGGTTATCACGCCCGGACGGAATTTAATGTTGACGCCGTCGAGAGCCTTTTTTTCGAAAGGAGTGCCGGCGCTGTATATATAGCTTACGTTTGTAAGAGTTAATTCAGACATTTAATTTTAAAATGCGGTTCTGCCGCTTATACTTTCAAAAGGGGAAGCATCGCCTCCGCTGCCGCCTCCGGACTTAACGCATCGCCGGAAACCGGGCAGCCGAGTTTTTTCAGCCGCCAGATAAGGTCGGTTACCTGAGGCACGTCAAGACCGACGCTTTTCAGCTTTTCCACCTGCGAAAACACTTCGGCGGGAGTGCCGTCCATATAAACTTCGCCGTCGTTTATCACTATTACCCGATCGGCTTCGATGGCTTCGCTCATGTTGTGGGTTATGTGCAGCACGGTGATGCCGTAATCGTGATTCAGGGAGGATATCGTTCTCATGACTTCGTCCCTGCCGGCGGGGTCGAGCATCGCGGTCGATTCGTCGAAAATAATAGTGTCGGGAAGCATGGCTATTATTCCGGCGATCGCGACGCGCTGTTTCTGTCCGCCGGAGAGCTGATGCGGTTCATGGCGGGCAAATTCCGTCATTCCAACCGTTTCGAGGGCGTCGTCAACCCTCTTTCGTATCTCTTTCGGCGGAATGCCTAAGTTTTCACAGCCGAATGCGATATCTTCCTCGACTATCGTCGCAACGAGCTGGTTGTCCGGGTTCTGGAAAACCATTCCGACATGGCGGCGGATATCGAAAACATCGTCTTCGGTCATGTCCTTTGAGGTTATGTCTTTGCCGTCAATAATAATTGTCCCCGAATCGGGCGCGAGTATCATGTTAAGCAGCTTTGCAAGCGTCGATTTGCCGGAACCGTTATGGCCGAGAACGGCGACGAAATCCCCTTTGTTTATATCGAGGGAAACGTTCTTCAGCGCGCTCAGCCGCACGCCGTCTTCGATTTCGTATGAGAAGCTGACGTTGCGCAGGCTTATATAGGGTGTTGTATTGTCATTCATATTAAATCAGTTAAATCACTCTGCCTGCCAGCGGGCGGACGCGCCGCACGGCAGAACAAGTCCGCTTGCCGTGACCGGCAGTCCGAGCTCCTCGCAGCAGCTCTTTCCCGAAAGGCCGGGAAAACGCTTTTTCAGAATCGATAAAAGAATATATCCGGTCGCCGAGGAGGAAAGCCCGGTGGTGTAGGAATTTATCAGCACAAAAAGCGGCTCGTAGGTCAGAACTCCGACTGCCAGATCGACAAGCTCGGTTATGCTGTCTTCCAGCTTCCAGAGCTCGCCGCCGGGCCCTCTGCCGTATGACGGCGGGTCCATTATAACCGCGTCGTAGCGGCTGCCGCGGCGGATTTCCCGCTCAAGGAATTTCAGGCAATCGTCGACGATATATCTTATTTTTGCGTCTTCAAGCCCGCAGAGAGCGGCGTTGCGCCGCGCCTGGGATACCATTCCCTTCGCAGCGTCGACATGGCAGACTTCCGCCCCGGCAAGCGCCGCGGCGCAGGTGGCGGCGCCGGTATATGCGAAGAGATTCAATACTCTTATCGGGCGTCCGGCGTTTTTGATAAGCTCCGACGCCCAGTCCCAGTTTGTCGCCTGCTCGGGAAAGATGCCGGTATGCTTGAAACCGGTCGGACGGCAGATCAGCCGAAGATCGCGGTAGCTGACTTCCCATTCTTCGGGAACCGTCCGTCCCGACTTGCCGCCGCCCCAGCTTCCGCCCCCGCGGTTCGAACGGAGATAAACTCCGTCGGCGGATTTCCAGAGAGGGGAAGACTTCATGCCTTTCCAGACTACCTGCGGGTCGGGGCGGATGAGGATATATTCTCCCCAGCGCTCCAGCCGCTCGCCGCTGTCGCAGTCGATAAGTTCGTAATCTTTCCATCCGTCGGATAACAGAATGCTCAATTCAGTTATCCTCCGAAACATCGAAAACGCTTATCTGCCCTGAGTCGGATGAGGATTGGCGGTTAAATTTGATTCCGAGATGCTCATAGGCAAGCTCGGTCGCGCAGCGGCCGCGAGGGGTACGCGCAAGGTAGCCTATCTGCATGAGATACGGCTCGTACACGTCTTCGATCGTGATCGCCTCTTCCCCTATCGTGGCGGCGAGAGTGTCGAGGCCGACGGGGCCGCCGTTGTAGTTTTTGATTATCGATGTAAGCATGCGGCGGTCGATGCCGTCGAGACCAAGTTTATCTATCTCAAGCGCCTTGAGGGCGAAATCGGCGATTTCTATGTCAATTACGCCGCTTCCCTTAACCTGCGCGAAGTCGCGGACCCGCCGGAGCAGCCTGTTTGCGATACGCGGGGTGCCGCGGGAGCGTGAGGCTATCTCATACGCGCCGGTTTTGTCTATTTCTATATTTAAAATCCCGGCGGAGCGTGTCACAATAGAGCAAAGCTCGTCAGGCGAGTAGTATTCAAGTTTTAAGATAACGCCGAATCGGTCGCGCAGCGGCGCCGATATCTGTCCGGCGCGGGTGGTGGCGCCTATTAATGTGAATCGGGGAAGGTCAAGCCTTATGCTGCGGGCGGCCGGGCCTTTGCCGATGATGATATCGAGGGCGTAGTCCTCCATCGCGGGATAGAGGATTTCCTCTACCGTCCGCTGAAGACGGTGAATTTCGTCGATAAAAAGCAGGTCGCGCTCGGCTAAGTTTGTCAGCAGCGCCGCAAGATCGCCGGCTTTTTCGATTGCCGGTCCCGAAGTCACGCGGATATTAGAGCCTAATTCCGCCGCAATTATATTGGCAAGGGTGGTTTTTCCGAGTCCCGGCGGGCCGTAGAGCAGCACGTGGTCGAGGGTCTCCCCTCTCAGCTTCGCGGCGTCGATGTATATTTTTAAATTTTCCTTGGCTTTGGTCTGCCCGATGTATTCGTCAAGGGTCTTCGGGCGGAGGGAAAGTTCTGCCTGAGAATCCTCCGGCGACTCGGCGGAGCTGACTATTCGATTTTCGAAATCGGCAAAGCCGATGCCGTTCTCTTCGTCAAGAAAACCGGTTCTTCCCATTATCTCGCCTCCCGTCCGCGTTTATATAAATTAATCATCCGATTGAAGACAGCTTTTTAAGCGCCGCCTTTATCATTTCTTCAAGCGTCATGCCGGAAAGTCCGGCGAGCGCCGAGATTGCTTCCGACCTTGAATAGCCCAACACCATTAAGGTGTTCACCGCGTCGGATACATCCGAGCTGCCGGCTGTCCCGGCCGTTTCGAAGGCGGGCGCGCCGGTATCCTTTGCGCCGAATTCTTTGGCTACTTTATCTTTGAGCTCAAGTATTATCCGCGCCGCGGTTCTCGCGCCGACGCCCGGCGCCCTTGAAAGCGCCTTTGAATCTTCCGTTGTGACGGCCAAAGCGAACTTTTCCGGCGTAAGAGCGCCGAGAACGGCTATCGCCGATTTTGCGCCGATTCCGGATACCGTTATCAGCATTTTAAAGGCGGCGAGCTCGTCGCGGAAGGCAAAACCGTAGAGTTCCAGCGCGTCCTCACGGACGGCCAAGTGGGTAAAAAGCCGTATCTTCTCGCCTTTTTTCCCGGAGATCTCGTTCAGGGTGTTGGTCGAGACGGTAAGCAGAAATCCTACCCCTCCGACGTCTAAAACGCAGGAATTGAGGCTTGTGGAGATAAGTTCTCCCGAAAGCTGTGCAATCATTTATATAATATTCCTTAATGTTATCAGTTGAAAAATGCGGCTATCCTTGAGCTGCCGGTGTGCGCGTGGCAGACGGCTATCGCAAGCGCGTCGGCGGCGTCGTCCGGCTTCGGCGCTTCTTTTAAACCGAGCAGTTTGGTAGTCATTGTAATAACCTGCGACTTTTCGGCGCGGCCGTAACCGACGACCGATTGTTTTACCTGCAGGGGGGTATATTCAAATATCTCGATGCCTAAGTTTTGCGCCGCAAGCAGGATTACCCCGCGCGCTTCGGCAACGACGATGGCGGTCTTCTGGTTGGTATTGAAAAAAAGCTCCTCGACTGCCAGCGCCTCCGGCTTATAAAGCTTGAGCAGCCGGGTGAGTTCATCGTATATTATCTGAAGCCGGCGCTCCGGTTTTACCCCCGCCTTTGTCGTTATCGCGCCGTATGCGAGGGTCTTGAAACTGCTGCCTTTATAATCAACGACCCCCCAGCCGGCGATGGCGTATCCGGGGTCGACTCCGAATATTCTCAAAATATATTCCCTTTAACCGAATTTGCCGTATGAAAAACAAAACCGCACAATACTTCCATTCTATTCTAATATTATAGCATACAATATGAGTATTTTCAAAAGATATTTGTAAATTATATTTCAAATGAACGCATCCGGCGGTTCGGCGGGCATTTTTTGGGCAAAAAGGTTTACAAAATCGGCTCTTGGTGATATAATATTATCAAATGAACCGGAAAAGGCAGAGGCGGGAAGAAGCCTTTTTTCGTAACCGATTCCCGCGCGTTTATAAGTATGAAAATTATCTCTCTTAAAACAGGCGATATCCTGACGCTGAAAAAGCAGCATCCTTGCGGATCGTCCGAGTTCAGGGTTAATCGGGTCGGCTCGGATATCGGAGTAAGCTGCTGCGGCTGCAGCCGCGAAATGATGATCTCCCGCGTCAAGCTGGAAAGAAGCATCAGGCGGGTCAACGGGCAGCCGATCGAATTTTTGGTCAATAAGACGGAGAAAAGGACTTAGATATAATGAACGATACTGCGGCTAATGCCGATATTTTGACAAAGAAAAAAGAAAGAAAACCGATGGGAAATCCGTTTGCAAAGATAATGAACCGGCTGCGGGAGTCTGAATACGGCTACCTTGTCGGGGCTTTTCTGCTGCCTTCGGCTATTATGTGGCTGATCTTCATTTCGATGCAGGTTTATCCGTTCGGCGGAAATTCGGTGCTGGTGCTTGATCTGAACGGTCAGTATGTTTCCTTTTTCGAAAAGCTTCGGAATATAATCCTCCACGGCGACTCGATGGTTTATACCTTTGAGCGGTCGCTCGGCGGCGAGTTTTTGGGCATTTACGCCTATTATATCGCGTCGCCCTTATCCGCCATCGTCGCGCTCTTTCCGAAAATACATATAACCGAGGCGCTGCTGGCGATGCACCTCATCAAATGCGGCATCTGCGGGGTCACGATGGCGCTTTATCTGCATCAGACCGCGTATACGAAGCGTTCGAGAATAATAACTTTCTCGACGATGTACGCTCTATCCGCCTATGCGGTGGTTCAGGCGCACAATACCATGTGGATAGACGAGCTTATCATCCTGCCGCTGCTTGTACTCGGAATTGAGCGGATGATCCGGCGCCGAAACAACACCCTTTACTGCTCGGCGCTGGCTCTTGCGATGATAGTCAATTTCTACATCGGCTACATGATGTGCATCTTCGCCGTTTTTTACGCCGTATACCGTTATTTTTCCTACTCGGAATTCGAGCGCAACCCGGAGGGGGTAAAAAATCACTTTCTGCGAGTTCTTCTGAGAATGGTTATACTTTCAGTTATCGCCGCGATGATAGCCTCGGTTATCATCCTTCCGACATGGTATTCCCTTCAGTTCGGGAAAACCACCTTCTCAAATCCCGATTACTCGTTCAATCAGCGCTTCGACTTCCTTGACCTGCTGGTAAAGTTTTATCCCGGCTCTTACGACACCGTTCGCCCTGAGGGACTTCCCTTTGTTTACTGCGGCACTCTGACCCTTATAATGCTGCCGCTTTATTTCATGACGCCCGGCGTCAAAAAACGGGAGAAGGTCTGGGGCGGAATTGCGCTGCTCTTCTTCAGCTTCTGCTTCAACGGCTCGACTATCGACATTTTCTGGCACGGAATGCAGAAGCCGAACTGGCTCAACTACCGGTACAGCTTCATGCTGATATTCTTTGTCGTGCTGTTCGGATACAAGGCGTTCTGCGCCTATGCCGAGCAGCGGATCCCCGTCAAAGCTCCGCTTATCGTCTGCGGCGCGCTGACTCTTATGGCGCTGATTATACAGAAATTAGACTATGAGTTTTTGAACGATTTCAAGTTCATGTGGGTGTCTGTCGCCTGTCTTGCGATGTGGGCGGCTATATTGGGTTCCCTTTACGGCACTAAAAAAGCCGCCGTCGGCTCGGCGTCCGCGCTTCTGGTAATCTGCATGTCGCTTGAAGCTTTCGGGGCGGGACTGCTGAACACCACTTCTCTTGACGAAGACGTGGTATACACCTCGCGGACGACTTATGTCACGCATATGGAGCGCTGCAATCCGCTTTTCAACCGCATACTTTCCTCGGACGACTCCTTTTTCCGGATGGAAAAGGCTTTCCACCGCAAGACAAACGACCCGATGGCTTTCGGCTACAACGGCATCTCAAACTCCTCGTCGCTTATGTTTACCGCTGTTGTAAAGTATCTGAATCAGCTGGGACTTGCGTCGAAATCCAACTGGTCGAAGTTTCTGGGCGGAACGCCGGTTTCCGACTCGCTTTTGGGGCTTAAATATGTCATCTTCGAGGAGGAGCTTGATAACAGCTTCTATGAAGACTATGACAGCGACCCAGACAATAGTCTTTACGCCTACAAAAACCCCTATTACCTTGAAATAGCCTACGCCGCTGACGACGCTATCCGCGACCTTGACCTTTACAAGCCGGAAAATCCCTTTGAGCTGATGAACGCGATGATTACCGCGATGCTGGGAGAGGAAGACACCGTTGAGATTTGGAAGAACATAAAGGCGGACGACCTCGACTATATCAACTGCGACATAAGCTTCGTGACCGGGCATAAAAAGTACACCCCGGAAGCCGGGAAATCCGACGCTAAGTTATCGATGAAGATAAAGGGCGCCGGCGATGAAAACGAAATCTATATCTTCGTTCCCACCGAATATCCCCGCGAATGTACGATTTATATCGGCGGGACGAAATTCGGCTCGATCCTCGGCAACGACACCGACTGCATTCAGAAATTAGGCGCCTTCGAACAGGACGAGGAGGTCTATGTCTCTCTCAGGATGGAAAAAGAGGACCTTTATATCGCCAACTCGTCGAAATATTTCTACTACCTCGACGCGGAGGTGTTCCGGGAGACGATGCCGCGGCTGCGCCGGGCGATGCTCAATATAGAGAAATTCTCCGATACGCATCTTTACGGGCATATCGACATTCCGGAAGGTTCCGGGCTGACGACGCTTTATACCACGATTCCCTACGACGAGGGCTGGCAGGTCTATATCGACGGAGAGAAAGCCGAGATATTCAAAACCTCCGGCGACGCCCTGCTTGCCTGCGAAATAACCGAGGGCAGGCACGAGGTTGAGTTCAAATACCGTCAGAAGACCCTCATCATCGGCGCTTGGCTCTGCGCCGCGGGACTGCTGATGCTCGCCGCGGTGATATTCTTCGACCGGCGCTGGCAGGAAAAGCATCCGCCGTTTGCCGAAACAGTATATATGACGGATCGCGGCGCGGCGGGGGAGGAAGAGGAAGAGGATTCAGATACCTGCGAAGCCGACGGTGACGGTGGCGGTGATGCTGACAGCGAAAACAGGAATGAAACTGTCGGTGAAGTCGAGGGTGGAACCTATCGTCGACGATAAGACGATGGATTGAAAATTTACATTTCCGGTGCGAAGCCGGTGGGTATATTCAGCGGTGAGTATGCTGCGATGTTCCGGATTTATCTCAGTTGTTTCTATTAAAATTAAATCGAAGGGGGGATTATTATCAACCTTCGCAGAAAAATACTATTCTTATTAAGTAATGCGTGGAAAAGTGCCAAGGGTTATGTCTTGATTTCTGCCATTACAAATATTCTTCAAGCAATCCTGTCATTTGGCAACATAATCGGAATCGGTCTGATTGTTGACGCACTCATTTCCAAGCAGAATTCATCGCAGATTTTTACCTTGATTCTTATTTTTATATCCGTCAATTTAGTGATTTCGGTAATAAAAGAATTGCTGATGCTCGCGATGAATTATATGGGACGAAAGGCGACGAATACCGCGCAATATATGTACGCACAGGATTCTGTGGACGTAAACTACCATTACGCACAGGACGGAACCATTCTCGACTTGAAGAAGAAATCAATGGTTGCTCTTCCTGCTTTTTACATTGATCATTTGGGAGACATAATCAGATATATTGTTCAGTTTTTTTCAGTTATTACCATTGTATCTTATTTCAGCCCACTGTTTCTGCTCATTCTTTCCTTAACCTCCGCCGTATCTGTTTATTTTATCTTTCAAACAAAAAAGGATGACCTCGCATTCCAAAATGAAAAGGTGAAGGACGACCGTAAGCTCGATTATCTTTATCTTGTTATGACAGAGTACGGTTACGCCAAGGAAGTGAGAATCAACCGTGCGGAAGACTACGCCATGAACAAGTATGACGGAATTATGCGCGAGCAATTCAAAAGACTGAAGACACTGCTTGGCAGGAGAATGAAAATAAACATCGGAAGTACGGTCATTGCAGTCGTGCAGACAGCTCTCATGTATCTTTATTTCTCATATATGGCGTTTTCCGACCGCATATCCATTTCCGAATACACGGTACTATTGGGAAGCACAGCGCTGTTTGTATCCTTGATCTTGGGATTTTTCGAGAAGATAGCGTTGTTCGGCAGGACTTTGAACGTTCTTGACTACTATTTTGAATACCGTGATACCACCACCGCCGGCAGCGATATTCACGCGAGCAACGCCATGCCTTATAAGAAACTGGATTTCTCACACCCGGTTATAAGGTTTGAAAATGTCTCCTTTACATATCCGAAGACCGAAAAAACAGTGCTGGAAAATATAAATTTAGAACTGAGACCGAGTGAAAGAATCGGTTTGGTAGGACTAAACGGCTCCGGAAAAACCACCCTTGTAAAATTGCTTACGCGTTTGTACGACCCTACCGAGGGACGAATTACGCTGAACGGCATTGATATCCGGGAAATTCCGTATGAGCAGTACGCGTCTAAAATCGGTATCGTTTTGCAGGATTATTACTTATTCGCATATTCTGTGAAGGAAAACATCGTTTTAGCCGCACCTTATGATGAAGAAAAGCTCTCCTCATGCCTTGAAAAGAGCGGAAGTGACGAAAAAATTGACAAACTGCCGAATGGGATAAACACACCCATCACCAAAACGCTTGACAACGACGGAATTGAATTCTCCGGCGGCGAAGGACAAAAGTTGGCTTTAGCGAGAGCCATATACAAGGACACTCCAATTCTAATTTTAGATGAGCCTTCCAGTGCATTGGACCCGATAGCGGAATATGAACTGTTCTCACAACTGGACGAACTTTCTGAAAACAAACTCGCCTTATTTATTTCTCACAGACTTTCAAGCACAAAATTCTGCGATAGAATAGTCGTGCTCTCCGATGGAAAAATTGTTGAAACAGGCTGTCACGACGATTTGATGCACAAAAAAGGTGAGTATTATGATCTGTTCAATTCTCAGGCAAAATACTACAAGGAGGGTTGAACCGTGGGAAAAATCAATGATAGACTGAAAACTCCGCTGAAAATCGTCAAAATCATCGCAGAATATGAACCGCTGTATTTCGCCGTCTCTCTGCCGCAGATCATTGTAAACACTTTTTTGACTCTCGCAGCCGTTTATTTTCCTAAACTGATTATCGAGCAGTTGACTGACGGGCAGTCTTTTTCTTCATCCCTCACTATAATACTCGGCTATGCTTTGGCGCTTATCTTGCTGAAAGTCGGCGGCGTTATCCTGCGAAACAAAAGCAGTCTTCATGCGGCGATGTTTTCATCCAAGATTAAAAAAAGTGTCGGCTATAACTCCATGCACATTGAACTGAGCGATATTGAAGACCCGAAAACACGTGATATTATTCGTTTGGCCGGTCGTGTAGCTGATCTTACAAATACAATGGGAACTATAGAGGGAATCGTTTCCGATGTAATTGCTATTTTAGGCTTAGCATGGATAGTAATGCGTTTAGATTTTTTGTTCATACTTTTGGTACTCTTGACCCTTACTGCGAAGACCGTATTTGTCAGGATAGAATACTTATACACTCAAAAAAGCAGGACTATGGAGGCGGAGAACAACAGAAACGGTGATTACCTGAACCACATTTCCTATTTCAACGATGGTGCCGAGAAAGAGATACGCTTGAACAACCTGCAAAACTGGTTTATGAAGAAGGTGTCGAAATACAGAAACACCATGCTCTGCATTGAATACATGGAATACAAGAGATCTGCTTTTTTTAATATTCTGTTGGCGGTTCTTGTTGGCATACAGACTTTTCTTTTGCTGTGGATACTCTCGAAAAGATATATCGGCGGCATAATTTCAATTGCGGAGTTTACTATGTATTTTTCTGCCGTGACCATGCTTTCTGCACAGCTTTCTTCCGTCAGCGACAAAATTGGGAGGTACAACGGGCAGGCACTTGATATTAACGAATACAACAAGCTGCTGACTGCGGTTCAAGCAACAAACGACACCGAGGATAATACCGATGGAAGCTGTCCTGCACCGGAAAAAACGGAAATCGTATTTCATGACGTTTCTTTTTCTTACCCAAACACGGATAAAATGGTGCTGGAACACATAAGCATAGCCATATCCGACAGAGAAAAGCTCGTAATAGCAGGCGCAAACGGCTCAGGAAAAAGTACTTTTATCAAGCTTTTGTGTAAATTCTATCGCCCGACTGACGGAATGATAACGCTGAATGGCACTGACATTTGGGATATACCGAACGACAGCTACTTTCAAACGATATCCGCAGTGTTTCAGGATTTCAAGAATTTTTCTTTTACCGTCAGAGAGAACATAACGATGAGCGAGGAGTCGGACTCAAATGCGATAGAAGCTGCGATTGAAGCGACAGGACTCTCGGAATGCATAGAAAGACTTCAAAACAATCTCGATACTTATCTCACCCGTCAATTCGACACGGAAGGGATCGAGCTTTCGGGAGGGCAGGCACAAAAGCTGGCAATCGCACGCGCAATGTATAAAAACGCGCCTATTCTGATTCTGGATGAACCAACGGCAAATCTGGATCCCAAAGCCGAAAGTGCGATTTATATGGATCTTTTTAATGCAGCGAAGGACAAAACAACGATATTTATTTCACATCGTCTTGCTGCGTCATCCGTTGCGGATAAAATTGCTGTTTTCTGCGAGGGAAAAATCATAGAATACGGCACACACGAGTCTCTTATGGCACAAAACGGCAGTTATTCAGAAATGTACCGCAAGCAAAGCAGAGAGTATATTTGAACACTGAGAATTGGATTAAAGAAAA
>DUUJ01000024.1 GCA_012841635.1 Clostridiales bacterium
GATACAGGCTGGAAGTCGAGGTGTTTGCATTGACTTCAACTATATATATGCCGAGCATGACGCGGCCTTTGACATAGCCGTATTCGATAAGCTGGTCGGATATCTCTTTGGCGGTGTTGATCGGGATGGAGAAACCGAGTCCTTCGATTTCGGTACCGCTGGATTTTGCGTTTACTATGCCTATTAAGTTGCCGCTGATATCAAAGAGACCGCCGCCGGAGTTGCCGGGGTTGATGGCTGCGTCTGTCTGAAGCAGCGTGTAATACTGTCCGTCTATCGTAACTTCGCGGTCGAGCGCAGAGATATAGCCGACGGTAACCGTTCCGCCGAGTTCGCCCAGAGGATTGCCTATTGCGATAGCTGTCTGACCGACTTTAAGCGCATCGGAATCACCCAAAACAGCTGCGGAAAGTCCGGTCGCGTTTATCTTGATGATCGCGATATCGTTCTGATCGTCGGTGCCGATTACCTGAGCGTCATGCTTTGTGCCGTCGGCAAGCATTACCGTTATAGTCGAAGCTCCGGAAATTACATGGTCACATGTGATTATATAGCCGTCGGTCGAGATGATGACGCCGGAACCGGCGCCCTGGGTAACAAACTGACCGAAGAAGCTGTGTGTCGAAACAGATTCGGTAGATATTTCAACGACGCTGTTCTTGGCTTTCTGGACCGCATTGACAATGGCGTTTTCCGAATCGGTGGTTCCGCTTACTTCGCTCGGGACCGCCTGATAGGAAAGACCTGTTTCGTCGCCGGTACGGGGAGCTAATATCGATGGTGTGTCGTTTGTCATATTGCGGTTTACATAATACGCTCCGCCCATTCCGAACAGCGACGATACCACAATGCAGACAACCACCACAAGCGCAAGCACCCTTCCGGACACTCCGGCGCGCTTGGCTTTCCTTGCCTTTGCCTGGTTTTGCGGCTGGGGCTGATAAGGCGCGCCGTATGCGCCGCCCTGATAGCTGGTATAACCCGGCTGACCTGAATAGGCAGAAAAACCGCCGCCGGCGCTTGAATAGGGGTTGCGATACTGTCCGGCCTGCTGCGGCTGCTGCGGCTGCCGTGACTGAGCGTTCTGCTGACCGTAAGGATTATAGGTATAGCTGCCGGTATTCGGAGCTGAACCTTGCTGTCCCTGACCCGACGTATTTGTCTGTCCCGTCTGCGGGGCATAATTGGGATTGACCCAGCTGTATTCTCCGCTTACCTGCTGTTTTTCAGCCGGGGAGTTCTGAGCCCGATCATCCGCCGCGGCATTCTGTGCCGGCTGTTCATTGATATTGTCGTTATGCTCTGCGCGAACAGTCTGAGGGGTCTGATTTTCTTCCTGATGAGTTGCTTCTTCGTTTTCCAAACGATTGTTATTAGTGTTATTATCCATTAAAATTTCCTCCCATGAGCAGTTATCCTTGTAATTGTTATAATCGTTTTCGACAGCATCGAAAACAACGGTGTGTTACTCTGTATTCGTATTTCTTCTGTTTCAGCATATATATTATAACCCGCCAATGTGAAAATCGCGTGAAGATAAACTGAGGATTAACCGAAAAATAATGAATTTCAGGCGAAAATAACAAATATCCGGCTTTTCTTTTGAGAAAAACCGGATAATGAGTTTATTCGAAGTCAAAGTCGGCGCATCGGCTTATTCCTTTTATTCAACTCCGAAAACATATGTGGTCGTTGTATCGTATTTCTCGCCTGCGCGGAGTATTGCTGACGGGAAGTCGGGCTGATTTGGGGCGTCCGGCCATACCTGAGTCTCCATCGCTATCGCATGGAAACGCCTCTGAGGCACTCCGCCGCGGAAGGGGACGTCTCCGTCCATCATGACGCCGTTATATATCTGTATTCCCGGCTGGTCGGTGTATACAGATATCTTTCTGCCGGTTTTCGGGGAATAAAGCACCGCCGCCGGACCGTCTTCACGGCTCATGTCGAGACAGAAGTTGTTGTCAAGCGGTATCTCTATCCTGCGTCTTTCCCGGAAATCATATTCGGTGCCTTCAACGGCTCTAATCTCGCCTGTCGGGATAAGACCTTCGTCGACCGGCGTCATATATACCGCCGCGACAAAAAGCTCGTTTTCGCGGACGTCGCCGCCCCCGATGCCTTCAAGGTTGAAATAGCTGTGGTTGGTAAGATTCATTACAGTGTCTTTGTCGCAGACGGCTTCGTAATCTATCGACAGGATATTTTCGGCAATCCAGCTGTAGGTGACTTTGATCTCCGCTCTGCCGGGGTAATTCTCCTCTCCGTCCGGACTTATCAGGGTAAGAATCAGTCTGTCCGGCTTACCGCCGCCTCCTTCGATCGCTTCGACATCCCAGATACGCCGGTTATAGCCGATATCTCCGCCGTGGAGGTGGTTTTCACCGTCGTTTTTGGCAAGCTGATATTCAACGCCGTTAAGGGTGAAGCGGGCGCCGCCTATGCGGTTGGCGCAGCGTCCGACCAGGGCGCCGAAATATCCGCCGCCGTTGAGGTAGCCGTCGACCGTGTCAAAGCCGCAGCAAATGTCGTCAAGTTTGCCGTTTTTATCCGGCACAATTATGCTTTCGACAATTCCGCCTAAATTGAGTATTTTTACCGAAGCTCCGCTGTCATTCGTAAGAGTATAGGCAAATACATCGCTGCCGTCGGGCATTTTTCCGTAATGGGTTTTGTTGATTGACATAAGTTCCGTCCTTTCTTATAAAAAACGCTTCATTATATATGATTTATTCTTTGGCAAGTTTAATTATCTTCCAGCTGCCCGCCGGCATATCGAGGAAGAACCTTCCTTCGGAGTGTTCGATATCGCCGTTCATCACCGAGATTATTTTATATCCGTTCAGCTTTATCTCGGTTCTGATATCCGCCTCGGAAAGGAAGATATCGCCTTTGAAGTTGTCGTATTGCACCCCGTCGTTGTTGAATATGCCGACGAGCCAGCCGTCTTCGGTGCGGTTATATATTGCATGAAGCCGCTCATCTATACGGCAGGGGAGGAGGTTATCGAGTATTTGGCTTACTTCTTCCGGCTTTACGATGTTTTTGTGTTTTGCCGCAAATCCGGTATCTCCGGTAAGGTCGATAAGATATTCGTATTCGTCAAGTCCGGGGGTGTCCGCGTGGATTATGTCGAAAACGTCGGGCAGACCGCCTTTTTTTATTACATGACTCATATTGCCGTGGCTGCCGGTTTCGCCGAAGATAGGGCGCAGAATTTGCGTAATCTGCTTCCAAGTCTCTGCCGGAAGCGGGTATGAGTCGTCACTTTCGGGGTAGTCGATATAGTTGTCGCGAAGGACGACATCAAGCACCGGAAGATTCTCCGGCAGGACTATCGCTATCGGGGTATAGGTCTTTCCGGGGCAGGGCAGCTCTTCGGTGAATTTTAGGAATTTCTTTTTAACCTGACCGTAAATGCTGAGTTCAAAATCGCCGAGATTCCGGAAGGTGTTGCAGACGCCGTATTCCTCGCCTATCGCGGTCGCGCCGGCAAGATAGGCGTATCTGAAAATCCTTGCCTGAAGATTGCGCGAGCTGCCGCCGTTTTCCCTCTCTTCAAAGCTCCTGTCAGCGCCGCTGCCGGTTGTAAGCTGATTTTCGATCCATTCGTCCTGTCCTTCGCGCAGCGAATAAGGGATAGTAAGTCCGTAGCCTTCCGTTCTTCCCCAGCATTCGTAATAAACGCCGAGACGGGCGGAATACGCCTTCGCCATTCCGCGGTAGTAAGCGAGCTGCAAGCGCATATTCGGTATCTGCCAGCCAACTTCGGGGAGCAGCAGCTTTGTGCCGGCGGCAAGTTCTATCTTCGGCGCCATATAAAAGCTGTCAGCAGGGATTAATTGCCCGCCGGTCATCTCCATTCTCAGACGGTAAAGCTCGTAAATGTCGGCGATGAATTCCGCCCGGTTTTGCGGGACACGGTTCTTTGACCATTCTTCCCGCGTCAGAGCTTCGAGAAATAGATCGATTTTTTCGGATATGACGTCTGCCCAGAAGCTTTCTTTTGAGCGGCTGCCGTCGGCGACGCCGTATTTTTCATACGCTTCGATGACGCGCCTGCGGTCGCTGTTGTAGTTTGACGCCCATTCGTGCATCTGCCAGCCCCAGAAGTTGTCGCCAAGAAGCCTGCGGTATTCCTCTACAAGCTCCGGCGAATAGTTATAATGCCACGGCAGACCGATGCCGCCCTGAAACCGGTCGATA
>DUUJ01000025.1 GCA_012841635.1 Clostridiales bacterium
AATTCGCCGTTCAGATAAACGGCATACTGCGAGTCGACGGAAAGCGAGAGAGTAAGCTTTTCGCCCTCCGACGCCTTAAACGGCAGCGAGAACAAAACATACTGATTCGGCTCGGATTTATCCGCCCAGATCCATTTTGCGCTTGAATCTATCATTTATAAACACCTTTCTCTTATATTATTTTAATAATTTGCTCAAAACAGCCTTCGCCTTGTTTTTCCCGGGAGAGAGTCGCCCGTTTTCGACATAGCCTTCCTCCCGCCCGGTAAGTTCCGATACCAGCATTTCCCGAAGTTCACTGACCCTTTCCGGATATTCGGCAGAGGCTTCGCGGGTTTCATAAGGGTCATTTGCAAGGTTAAAATACTGCTCTCTGCCGGTTGCCGAAAACCAGATATACTTATCTCTTTCGGTGACTATGAATTGGTTAGATAAATCTCTCCATCCGAATTCATGCTCACCATGCAGATAATCGCGTTTTTCGGGGGATAACAGGTCAATGCCGTCAAGCCCCTCGGCGCTTTCATCGCAGAGCCAGAGGCAGGTAGGCAATATGTCTTCAAGCCCGGCCACCCTTGCGTCTGTCCGGCTTTGTCCGATTATACGCGCAGGACCCGAGATTATCATCGGTATTCCGGCTGAGCCGCGGTAGGGAAGCGACTTTCTTACAAATCCGTGGTCGCCGAGCATATCGCCGTGATCTGATGTGAATATTATCACGGTGTCGTCTTCGAGCCCCTCCTCGATTATCCGGATTATCAGCCGTCCGATCTGATGGTCAAGGTGGGATATACAGGCGTAATATCCGGCCTGCATCTGCCGTATCAAGGTCGGGTCAGCAGGCGCCGCGCTCGAATTGAAGGTTCTCCCGAAGTCGCGCAAACCGGGGTCGTTCCAGTCTCCCTTATGAGGCGGAGCAAGATTCTTCGATAAATATTGGTCGAAATACCACCGCGGCGCGTCATAGGGAGCATGAGGGCGGACATAAGAGACATTGAGCAGGAAAGGCTGCCGCCTGTCCCGCCGCCGCAGAAAGTCGAGCGCCCGATCCGTCACCCAGTTGGTCGGATGATATTTCTCATCAAGATGCCAGGGACGGCTGATATAACTGTTGCAGTCAAGACCGTTCGCGTTTATGTCGGCGTCTGCGCCGAGTTCGTTTTTCAGCCAGTGATAATAATCGTCGGCGTATCCCTGTTCGGTGTATGCGGGAATATCCGGCTTCCGCCAATAGTGCATATATCCGTCGCATAAATCAACCGCTTCGAATCCGAGACGGTTGCGCAGCGGAGAAACATGCATTTTCCCGCAAACCTGCGTCTGATAACCGAGCCTTGTAAATTCCGACCCCAGAGTGCGACTGTAATTCCAGTCGACGCCGTCCCGGTAGCCGACACGTCCGGTATTTGCCGGTTTAAGACCGGTATGAAATACCGCGCGGGCGGGAACGCAGGTCGGACAGGAGCTGTAAGCGTTGGGGAAATAAATCCCCTTCTGCGCAAGCGAATCAAGATACGGAGTGGTAACATCGGGATGACCCGCAAAACCGAGACAATCGGAACGGTACTCATCCGCGGTAATAATGAGAATATTCGGGCGTGCTGACATAATCATCCCTCACCAGACTTCATGCGCGACAAAAACCTGAGTTATATAGCAGTTGGCTGCGCTGCATACCACCCCGACTCCGGTATGTTTATATATTTCCGACAGTATATTGGCGCGCTGAGTTGAGCTGTTGATCCAGCAGTCAACCATTCCGATGCTGTCGCTTTCAAGAGTGGTGCAGATAAGATTTTCATCTATGGCAATATAGGGCGCTCCTATATATCTTTCGGCGACCGAACGCCCGTCGGGAGAGATGTGATCGTAATAATTCGACCTCGCCATATCGTCGCTGTGAAGGAAGGCGCAGTCGGCGGCTTCGTTTTCCCAAATAAGCGGAGAAAGTCCCTTTGACACCCTGAATCCGTTTGTAAGGTCGGCGATTTGTCTCGCCTGCTCATAACAATACGCGGGAGATGAGGTATCGACCGGCATCGAATAGCCGTTCATTATCAGCCGTACCCCCCAGACGTTTGAATTATCATATTCGTCGCGGTAAACGCTCATGGCGTAGCTTCTGGCTATGTCGGTATACTCCTCCCGGGCGGCGGATACCGCCGGCTGAAGTGTTTCGCGGCTGTCTCCCGCTAAAACGGTTTGACCGTTGTTTGAAAAAGGCTGACCGGCGATAACCCCGTTTGACACTTTGAAACCGGGAGACGAAGTCATAAATCCGCAGACAACACCGCGGCTGACGGCAATGCTTAAGTATTCTTTGTAGTCGCCGGTGTAGCTGTACCAGGTCAGCCCCTCGGCGCCTATCCCCTGACGATCCGGCTGTCCGAGTGCAAGAAGCAGCTCAGATTCGCTTTCGCCGCAGACTATCTTCCGGGTTCCGATTTCAAGAATAACTCCGTCCGAAATGCTGATATTAACGGTTCGGGTGTTTCCGTCCCAGCCGACATCGGCTCCGAACGCTTCGGATATGGCTCTCAGCGGAACATAGGTGCGGTCGTTTATAAGAACGGGGGCGGTATCAAACAGGAGAGAGCGGGTCTCTCCCGTCAATATCAGCTGAGCCTGCGTTGAGCCGATCGTCAGCCGGACGGTTGATGCCTTGTAGGTTATCGTTATCATTTGTGTCGACTCTTCCCATGCGACGGAAGCGCCGAAGGCTTCCGTTACGGCTCTGAGAGGTATGAAGACACGATCGGATATTATGGTCACCGGGTCATCCGAAATCAGCTGCTGTCCGTTTATAAAGATGGATACACTATCCTTGGGGATAATGAAATCCGCTTGCGCGGCTCTTTCAGCTTCAAATAAAGTATATTCGGCGGCGTACAAAGCCGGCGAATTCAGCACTGTAAGCATTGCGAGTGCTGATAACAAAAGGGTTGCTTTTTTAAACTTATTGTTTTTCATGGCACATCCTCGGCGATTATTAGCAGTCAAAGCGACCGAGTGCTAAAATTCACCTGCAGTACATATAATAAGGGGTATATATTAACAAACTTATGGTATAATATAATCGTGGTAAAAAGAGAAGAGGGAGCAGACAAAACATTCACCGGCTGTTCGACAGCCTGAGATAGCAGACAGACACGCCGAGTGCTGAAAATTGTCAAACCCTTTTCGAAAAACGAGAATGAATATCAGACAGAAACAGAAGAGGAGATAATAATTATGTTTGAACTTACACCTTTCAGCCGCAGAGCAAATGATCTTATGAACTTAGACCTTTGGAGAGACCTGCCATTCTTCCGCGATGCGAAGAACGGTCCGGATCGTCCCTTCAAAACCGACATCAAAGACGCCGGCGACCATTACCTGCTTGAATCGGAACTTCCCGGTTTTGACCGCGAAAACATAAAGGTCAAAGTCGAAGACGGATATCTCACCGTCCGCGCCGAGCGCAGGGAAGAGACCGACGAAAAGGATGACAGCGGAAAATTCATCCGCCGCGAACGCTCATACGGTGTTTTTGAGCGCACCTTCGATGTATCTCAGATCCAGACCGACAAGATAACCGCCGAATATAAGGACGGAATTTTAAAGCTGAGTCTTCCCAAAAAGGATGAAACCAAGCCCAATTCAAATGAGATCGAAGTAAAGTAAAAAGCAGCTTTGCGCTTGCCCTCCCGGTTTATGCCGGGAGGGTTTCTGCTTCAATATCTATTTTAACATATTTCCTTGAAAAATCAAGTGCGGCAGGAGTCAAATCGGCTGTTAAGAACATATTTTAAAGATATTTTACAAATACTCCGATAATTAAACCAAATGATGTGTTATCCTATCCAGAGATTAGCGCCTGGCCGTCGGTAATATTACACCGGAGTCTGCCGGCGCGGATAAATATAATTATCTGATAACACTCATCCAAGGAGACAGTAATGAAACTGACGTATTACGGAACCGCCGCAGCCGAGGGCTGGCCGGGCGTTTTCTGCCGCTGCAAAGCCTGCATAAAAGCAAAAGAACTCGGCGGACGCAATATTCGGACCCGTTCGCAAGCCTGCATCGATGACACACTTCTGATAGACTTCCCGGCGGACACATATCTTCATGTGCTCAATTACGGTTTGGATCTGACGCGGATAAAAAATATGCTCATAACCCATAATCATATGGATCATTTTTATCCTGCCGAATTTTGGTGCCGCAATGAAGGTATCGCGAACGACCTCGAGCCGGAATACGAAGTGCTTTACGTCTGGGGAGATAAGGCTATATTGAACGGTATTGCCAATCGCGGCGAATGCTCGGAAAAGCGGGTTCAGTTCCGCGAGCTGCCGCTGCTTACCACCGCTGATGTCGAAGGATACTGTGTGACCGCTCTTCCCGCCGATCATGACCAGACATCCGGCTGTCGCATTTATGTCATTTCGAAGGATGACAAGACCCTGCTTTACGCCCATGATACAGGATTCCCGCCGGCCGAAGTATGGGAATATTTCGAAGCGAATCATCTCTATTTCGACTTTGTTTCGATCGACGACTGCAGCGGACTGAATTCCGGCCGCAGAGGACATATGGGACTCGACGCAGCCGACGAAATGCGCCAGCGGATGCTTGATATCGGCGCCGCAGATTCAAAAACGATATTCTGCCTCAATCATTTCAGCCATAACTGCCTGACAAACTACGACGACATGCAGGAAGCGGTAGGCGATCGCTATCTTATCTCATACGACGGAATGAGCGTCGAATTCTGATTTTCGAAAAAATATCAATGTCCGCAGTTCCGGCGGCAGGCGCAGACCGGCAAACTCAAATATTTTCGTTTTATGTACATTTGTCAATGATGTGAGACCGAAAAAAAGCAATTAAGGAGAAAAAGGAGAGAAAGGAATTTAGT
>DUUJ01000026.1 GCA_012841635.1 Clostridiales bacterium
TAAAGCGCGGCGATGTTATAATAGAAGCGATCCACGAGCGCAATCTGAATACCGAGGAGCTGCTCAATGTAAAAATACGCTCGGTAAAGTCGGAAATCGACGTTATAAAAAAGATGAGCGAAGCGGTGCTTGCCAACACCGGCGACTACGACGCCGCCTTCCCAAGTATCTGGCATGCCGCGCTGGCGCTGCCGAATCACTATATGGTCGACTTCCGCGAAGTTGAGTCCATCGACCTCGAAAACCCCTGGTGGGGAAAAACTACCATCGAAACCTTCGACTTCGACTCCGGAAAAACATATATGATAGACGGCGAAATAAACTATATGGATGACCTCTCGATTATCTGCCTCTATTTTAACAAGGATTTGCTTATAAATGTCGGCCTTGAACTTCCCTATAACAAAGTCCGCGACGGAAGCTGGACTTTCGACGCCTTCCGCGAGATTGAAAAGGACGGCTACTTCGACCTCAACGGCAACGGCGAAGCCGATGAAAACGACCGCTACGGCTATGTAACAAACGGCTCAAACGCTTTCAACATGGTCACCGGAATGGGTTCGCTTACAACCCGCAAGAACAGCGACGGAGATGTTGAATTCGTCCTCGACGAGGCGTATTTCTCCAAATTCGACCTTGTTATAGATGTCCTCTCGAACAGTCCGTCCACCGTCATCATGGAGCGCAAGTTCGGATACGGTCTTGGCAACGAGATATTCGGCTTCGGCAACACCTATTTTGCCTATAACCTGATCGGTTCCTGCCTCTCCTACCGTTCCCTTGAATTTGACATCGGCGTTGTACCGTTCCCGAAATACGACGAAAATCAGGACAGATATTACTGCCTTGTCAACACCGGCTACGCAACTGTCTATGTACTGCCGCTCGGCTGCGACGCGGAATTTTCCGGCGCGGTGCTTGAAGCGATGGGCTACTTCGCTTCATTGGGGCTGACCGAAGCCGCGATTGATCAGAGCGTACTGATTAAAGGCGTCCGCGACGAAGACAGCTTTGATATGTTCAAGATAGTTTTCGAAAGCAAGGTCCACGACCTCATCTATACCCTCGACTGGGGCGGCTATTACGGCAAGACCTGCGGCATCGTAGAAAGCGGCAAAAACAAGTTAGCCTCGACTTACGCAAGTATAAAGAAATCCGTCGATAAGGACCTTGAAAAATACATCGAAGCGATTCGGACCGGCGCGGCGGGATGAAAGAATAATATCAGGTGAAAACAATGAAAATATCCTCCCGAATATCTTTGATTATACTCGCGGCAGCGCTGCTTGCGGCATTTATATTATCCGCCTGCGGCTCAAAACCCGCGGAAACGGCCGCGCCCGACGGCGCGAAATCTGACGGCGGCGCCGCCGAAACGACGGAAGCCGCAACCGAGCCGCCTTACGATTTCCTTAAATATCCGCAGGACTTCGGCGGACGGACTTTCACCGTTTTAAAACGCGAAATCGCCGAACCGATTGACCTTGACGACAGCGTAAAGCGCGGCGATGTCATCATTGAAGCGATCCACGAGCGCAACCTGAATACCGAGGAGCTTTTGAACATAAAGCTAAAATCGGTCAATGTCGTCGAAGTGGAAGACCTTAATAACAAGCTGAGCGCCGCGGTGCTTGCAAACACCGGCGAATTCGACGCCGCCTTCCCCTTTTTGGAACAGATCGCGAAAGTGCTGCCGAATCACTATCTGATGGACTTTCGCGAAGTCGAGTCTATCGACCTTGACAACCCGTGGTGGGACCAGACCACAATCGAAACCTTTGATTTCGACTCGGGAAAAGTGTATATGATAAACGGCGAAATCTGCTACACCGACGACCTTTCGACGATCTGCCTCTACTTCAACAAGGACCTTTTCAGAAATACCAATATCGAATTTCCTTATGACAAAGTCCGAGAAGGCAAGTGGACCTTCGACGCCTTCCGCGAGATCGAAAAAGACGGCTACCTCGACCTCAACGGCAACGGCGAAGAAGACGAACACGACCGCTACGGCTATGTGACGAACGGCTCCAACGCCTTCAACATGGTCGTCGGGATGGGTTCGCTTACCACCCGCAAAACCGGCGAAGGGGAGATTGAATTCGTCCTCGACGACGCTTATTTCACCAAATTCGACCTTGCCGTAGGCGTCCTTTCGAACAGCCCGTCCACCGTCGTCGTCGAGCGCAAGTTCGGCTACGACTTGGGAGGTCAGATTTTCGGCTTCGGAAACACCTATTTTGCATACAATATAATCGGCGCCTGCCTCACCTACCGCTCACTCGAATTCGATATCGGCGTTGTCCCCTTCCCGAAATACGACGAAAATCAGGAAAAATATTACGGTCTTTCAAATACAGGCGGGGCGCCGGTCTACACCCTGCCGATCGGCTGCGACGCGGAATTTTCCGGCGCGGTGCTGGACGCGATGGGCTATTTCGCCGCGCCCGGCCTTACCGAAGCCGCGATAGATCAGAGCGTCCTGATAAAAGGCGTCCGCGACGAAGACAGCTACGATATGTTTAAAATCATCTTCGCAAGCAAAGTTTACGACCTCGTCTATACCCTCGACTGGGGCGGATATTACGGCAAAACGATAGGCATTGTCATGTCCGGCAATAACAAATTGGCGTCGACCTACGCGAGCGTAAAGAAATCCGTCGACAAAGCGATGGAAAAATACATCGAAGCGATAAGAGAAGGCGCGGCGGGGTAATTATATATTCCGAAGAGCCGAATTCCGTCCGCAAAATGCGAAAGTAATCACCCCGTATCAAAAAATTAACAAATATTTTCACTCACGCGGTGTACAAAAAGCCGCATATATGGTATAATTCTATTATAAAGCAATGTTAGTATTTTCAGGAGGCATTACAATGAAAGCAATACAGGATCTCAGAGAACGCTTCATACCCGTTCCCGAGCCAAAGGAATCCAAGCTTGAAAAGGCGCTTAAGATAGTTCTCTTCATCGCTACCGTCGCCGGCATCATCGCCCTCGCTTATATTGCATATAAGAAATTCAACGAATATATGCGCAATCTCTGCGAAGCCAACTGCGAGGACTACCTCGACGAGTGCTGCGAATTCGATTGCGACGACGATGACGAGATTTGCTTCGACGACTGCGGCGACCGCGACATTCAGGTCGAACTCGCCGACGAAGCCGATTTCGACGAGCCGGCTCCCGCCGACAAGCCGGAATAATCGGTTTTTTGGGATAAAGTCCCGTAAAACAGCCAAATCCCAACTCCTTTCTTTGTTTGAACCGGGGAGACTTATTTGAAGTCTCCCCGGGGTTTTTTGCAATAATTTTCCGCGGAAGCGCCGTTTTTGAGCGTCCCCGCGGATTTTTTTATTGATTTGAAACAATATCAGAGATTTTTGTCGCAGATATCGGCCAGCAGGCAGCCTTCGCACTTCGGAGAGCGGGCGGAGCAGTATTCGCGGCCGAACAGCACAAACCGGTGGCAAAACTCTACCTGTTCCTCCGGCGCTATGATCTCGGACAGCCGCATTTCGGTGCGATAGGGGTCGCGCTCCCCCGCCTCGGTAAACCCTATCCGCGCGGCAAGCCGGATGCAGTGCGTATCGGCGACTATCGCCGGAAATCCAAAGATATCGCCGCGGATGAGGTTCGCGATCTTCCGCCCGACTCCGGGAAGGGCGGTCAGATCCTCCATCGAAGACGGCAGCTCCCCGCCGTGCTTTGAGACAATAATTTCACAGGAACCCTTTATCGCCGCCGCCTTGCCCCGCCAGAGGCCGCAGGTGCGGATAAGCTCCTCGATTTTGGTGATATCCGCTTCCGCCATCGCGTAGATGTCCGGATAAGCGGCGAAAAGCTCCTCGGCGATTATATTCACACGAACATCGGTGCATTGCGCCGAAAGGATGCCCATAACCAGCAGCCGCCACGGCTCCCCCTCGTATTTGAGCTGACATTCGCCGTCGGGATAGACGGTTTTCAGTCGCTCGACGACTTCAGCGCCCTTTGCAAGCAGAGCCTTATCGGGGACAAATGCCGGCTTTTTTGAAGCGGTTTTTTTCGCGGTTTTCTTCGCCGCGGCGATCTTTTTCGCCGCAGCGGTCTTCTTTGCCGCAGAAGACTGCTGCGAAAGGGCTTTCTTTACGCCGGCGTTTTTTCCGTCGGTTTTCTTTATGTCATTCATTATGTCACCCCGAACCTGTCGTGCAGTATATGCCAGAGACGGCTGACCGGCAGGCCGATGACGTTGTAAAAATCCCCGTCGACGCGGTCGGCGAATATCGCGGCGCGCTCCTGAATCGCGTACCCGCCCGCCTTGTCATACGGCGGACATTCGCGGATATACCGTTCAATTTCGTAATCGGAAAGCTCGCGGAAATAAACGTCGGTGCGGACCGCCTCGGTTACGCGCATATTGCCGCGCAGAACGGTAATCCCCGTCCAGACTTCATGCCGCCGCCCGGAAAGGGAGCGGAGCATCCTGTACGCGTCGTCGTAGTCGGTCGGCTTGCCGTATATCTCGCCGTTCCAGACGACGGTATCGGCGCCGATGATGATATTTCCGCCGAGAAAATTCCCGCCGGCGCCGGCGCGCCGGGAAAGCAGGTCATAAACCGCCTCCGCCTTGCGGCGGGAAAGCAGGGAGACGGTCTGTTCGGCGCCGATGATGTCGGGAAGGTCTTCGTCGGTGTCAACGGTCAAAACCGCGAAGGGCAGCCCGATAAGCTCCATCAGTTCCCTCCGCCGCGGGGATTTGGAAGCGAGAATTATCGTATCTTTGGTTATGTGGTTTGTGTCGATTTCGTACATTGTTAAGTCAGCCTTTTGGTTTTTATTATTTCGCCGTCATTTTCGACGGCGGATATGTATTTACACATTCGGTTTCTGTCAAATATCTTATCTATATTATTCTCATCCCATGATAATTCATTCGTCGGCAATAACCCTCCAGTATCCGCCTCTTCTTGAGCCGATTCTTTCTATATAACCATTTTTTCGCAAAAATGCGATGTTGTTATCGACGGCTGTTCCGCTTATACCCAATATTTTTTGAAGTTCCGCCATTGTTATATTAGGATTATCCCGCATTTCGGAAAGAATCAGTTTGCGTCTTTCGTTCAATGGCTTTCTGACAAGCACATCCCCGGTATTTTTATTACCAAGCTTTTTACCAACTTGGTGAATACGATTAAAGGGAATGGTGACAACTATAGAATTTTCCCTGAATGTGACAGCCTCTCTGCCGTAGGTCTCAACAATCTTCGGAACACCTCTGCCGGATTTTTCACTTATATGAAGCTGCAGAAATATCTCTGATAATTTTTCATTCACAGGTATGGATTCACCCAGGAAAAATCCTTCTTTGGTTTGTGACGGCGGAAGCGTTCCGCGCGATAATATCTCTATTCGATTTGAGAATACGGATATCATAGGTTCGTTTCCCGAAATCCAAAAATTATGAAGAATTGCGTTGATAATCGCTTCCCGAAAAGCCTTATTATCAAATAAGGGTACATCTTTCCGCTCGACAAGGCGATTTTCTTCATCTGCTTGTATAATATTGAGCACATCTCCGTATCTCAGCAAATTATCAAGCGAATACAAAAGACAGTCATATCCGAATTCTCTCACGGAGAAAAGCTTACTTGCTTTTGTTTCACCTTCAAATATAGACACTCTCAGAGGAATATGTGAATCATCAGAGAGGAGCTGCGCCATCATATTATATTCCCCCGTCTTGGTTCTCAGCAGTAAATTTTTTTCAAAAGTCTCTCTCTTTAATAAAATACCTTTTGAGCCATAATATCCAAACAACTTCTGAAATGATAAATCCTGATATTTTGCGGGTGTTGTTTCTATGGTTTCAATACGCCCATCCAATATTTTGAAAAGCTGTATCTCTCGCTTTGGATAATCTTTTATATTTCTTTTTGACGAGCCTATTCTAATGAAGCGTTTTTCTCTGAAGGCTGTCGGAATTCCTTCTGCTGGGGGAATAAGCAAAACCACAATGCGTTTACCGTCAATCTCAAGTTCTTCAAAAGAGAAGTTTATGCTGGGCGATAAATTTCTTGCGAGAAAATTCTGGTATGGTTCATTATTATATTCGCAATACGGATTAAAAGATGTTCCGACTATTTCGTGAGTCTTGTCATTTATTCCCCATATAAAATATGCCGTCTCCTTATGTCGGAACGCCGCCGCGTTTGATAGCGCAGACACATATTCCCCCAATGTTTCAGGCTGAAACCAGTTTTCTTTAAATTCAAACCATTCTTGTTCATCGGTATATGAACATAGTTCCAGAACTTTATCTTTCAGGCTCATTTTTACCCACCTTTATACCAACTCATTTACCAACCTTTAAGCATTATTACACATTGATTAAAACTCAGGAAGGCAATTCAACTCCGTTTTTCTCATAACATCTCTGCGCGGGAAAATTTTCCTTCCCGTCTTGAAAACCGATTCCTCCTCTATCTCACAGCCCGTATACCGCTATACTCTCATCTCCGTACATTTCGCCGGTCTCGGCAAATCCGAGCGACAGGTACAGATTTCGCGCAGCTTCGTTTTGCGGCTTATACGACAGCCAGCAGAATTCCGCCGCGCCGCAGGGAAAAGACTTTATATATTCCAGCGCGAGCTTTAAACCGGTTCTCCCGTATCCTTTGCCCTGACGGGCTTCGTCGATCATCAGCCGGATGATGCCGTAATTTCCCCTTGCGATTTGCGGAGCATAATCCCAATAATCGTCGACATCAAAACCTATCATCACAAAGCCGACCGGGATATCGTCGTCATAAATGCCCAGCGGAAAAAAATGCCCGTCGGCGGCATTTGCGGCGTATGCTTCGATAATGCTGACATCGTTGGGGGAAACGAAACCTTTCTGCGGTTCCGCCACTTTCAGTCTCAGAATGTCCCAGACATTCTTTCTGTTGATTTTTTCCAAATGAACCATACTGCTTTTACTCCGAATAATTAAATTTGTCTGTTATTAACATCCGCTTGGGATTTTATCGCTAAAATCCGGAAAAACCGTTATCTCCCGGCTTCGCCGGACCGAATACGCAGAACCTATCCCGCTCATTTTTTTATAAATCCCGATAAATCTTCTCCAGAAACTCCCTCGCGGCAAAAACGCCGCCGCACCTCTTGAAGCTTTCGGAAATTTTCTTCGCCGCGCTTTTATATTCTGCGTTTGACAAAATCGTCTCAATCGCCGAAATAATGGCGCTCTCGCCTGTGTTTTTAAGAAACACTCCCGCATTCAGTTCTTCGGCTCTTTTTGCAACGGCGCCCTGCTCCGGCGTCTGCGGCAGCATAACGA
>DUUJ01000027.1 GCA_012841635.1 Clostridiales bacterium
AAATGAGGGACAGCCCCGACCGTTTCCGTATCGCGGACAAGCTGTTGTTCATGCCGGATCTGCTTAACTATTTTCTTACCGGCGTGATGAAAACCGAATATACAATAGCTTCGACCGGCGCCATACTTGACGCATCCACCCGGAATTATGCGTGGGATATGCTGGATAAATTCGGAATTCCGAAGAGTATATTCACCCCGCTTGCGCAGCCGGCAACCGAAGTGGGACCGCTTTCGAAGCAGGTATTGGGCGACGTCGGCGATATCAAGGCGAAAGTCGTTCACGCCGCAGCTCACGACACCGCATCCGCCGTAATCGCGGTTCCGGCAAAGGGAGACAGTTTTGTTTACATCTCCTCCGGCACCTGGTCGCTGATGGGCACCGAGCTGAAGCAGCCGATAATATCCGCCGACAGCTTCAAATACGATTTCACCAACGAAGGCGGCATCAACGGCACGATAAGATTCCTCAAAAATATCATGGGCATGTGGCTCAAAGAAGAATCCAAGCGTCAATGGGCGCGGGAAGGCAGGGAATTTACCCACGACGAGCTTTCCGACGCCGCGCTGGCATCAAAGCCGCTTCAGTCGATCATCAATCCCGACGACGGCATATTCAGTCCTCCCGGCGATATGCCCGGCCGCATCCGCGAATACTGCAAAAAGACGGGTCAGCACGTCCCGGAAACCGAAGGCGAAATCGTCCGCTGCATCTTCGACTCGCTCGCTCTGCGCTACCGCTGGACGGTGAACTGCATCGACGAGCTGATGGGGCATAAGGCGCCGTTCATCAATATAGTAGGCGGCGGAACCAAGGAAACATATCTCTGCCAGTTCTGCGCCGACGCCTGCGACCGCCCGGTATACGCGGGTCCCACCGAAGCCACCGCCATCGGCAATCTGGTTTCACAGCTTATAGCTGCCGGGGAACTTAAAGATATACCCGAAGCGCGCCATATGATCCGCAATTCCTTTGAAATAATCGAATATCACCCGAAAGATACCTCAATCTGGGACGAGGGCTACGCCCGTTTCCTTAAGCTGCTTTGATTTACGATAAATATCAGATTCAGAAAGGATATATCCGATGAGCATAAAAGCTGCATATGAGCTTGCGAAGGAAAGATACGCCGAGCTCGGAATCGATACCGATAAAGCCATTGCCGAAACCGAACAGATCCCGCTGTCAATTCACTGCTGGCAGGGGGACGACGTCCGCGGGTTTGAAAACCCCGAAGGTGAGCTTTCCGGCGGAATACAGACCACCGGAAATTATCCCGGCCGCGCCCGCTCGATAGACGAGCTCCGCGCCGATTTCAATAAAATGGCGTCTCTCACCCCCGGAAAGAAGAAGAGAATCTCGCTGCATGCGATCTATCTCGACAGCCCGACAAAGGTAGAGCGCAACGAGATAGAGCCGAAGCACTTCGCTTCCTGGGTCGATTGGGCAAAACAGTACGGTTACGGCATCGACTTCAACCCGACCTGCTTCTCGCATCCGAAATCCGCCTCCGGCTTCACCCTTTCCGACGCCGATAAGGGCGTCCGCGACTTCTGGATCGAGCACTGCATCGCCTGCCGCAAAATAGGCGAGTATTTCGGGAAAGAATTAAACGACAGATGCATCCAGAATATCTGGATTCCGGACGGCTTCAAGGATATCCCGGTCGACCGCTTTGCCGCCCGCGCCCGCCTCAAGGATTCGCTCGATAAGGTCATGGCGGTCGAGATAGACAAGCGCTATGACGTCGAATCGGTCGAATCAAAGCTCTTCGGAATCGGCGCCGAAAGCTGCACCATCGGCTCGCATGAGTTCTATCTGGGTTATGCGGTAGCGAACAATATGCTGCTTACCCTCGACTCGGGCCACTTCCATCCGACCGAAGTCATATCCGATAAGATCAGTTCGGTGCTGACCTTCCTCCCGGAAATGCTGCTTCACGTTTCTCGTCCGGTCCGCTGGGACTCCGACCACGTCGTCATCTTCGACGACGAGCTCCGCGCCATTGCTTCCGAAATAATCCGCAACGGCTTTGAAGATCGCGTATTCATCGGCCTCGACTATTTCGACGCCTCGATCAACCGCATCGCAGCCTGGACAATAGGCACAAGAAGCATGCAGAAGGCGCTGCTTTACGCAAAACTCGAGCCGACGGCCGAGCTTAAGAAGTTCGAGTTCGAGGGCGATTACACCTCGCGTCTTACGATGCTTGAAACCCTAAAGAGTATGCCTTTCGGCGCCGTATGGGATATGTACTGCGAAAAATCCGGCGTTCCCGTCGGAGCCGCCGTATTGAAGGAAGTCAAGGAATACGAGAAGAACGTAACTTCAAAGCGAGCTTAATTACAAAATGTTGCCGAGGAGGACGTATAAATGAAAGAAAGCTTTATTTTCGCCGTCAACACGGTCGTCCCGATATTTGTAATCGTTCTCCTCGGCGGAATATTGAAAAAAATCGGTTTTCTGAAGGACACTTTTTTTGCGCAGAGCGAACGCTTTGTTTTCCGTGTGGCGCTGCCGTCAATGCTTTTTCTTAATATGACGAATGCGCGCGGTTCCGTCCGCTTCGACGGAAAGTTTGTCGCTTTCTGCTGTATCGGCGTTACCGCCGCATTTGTACTGCTGTGCCTTATCGTCCCGCTTTTTATCAAGGAAAACGACAAGCGCGGAGCGTTTATTCAAGGGTCTTATCGCTCAAATTTCGCGATTTTAGGCACGACTCTCGCTCACAATATGTTCGGCGAGGCGG
>DUUJ01000028.1 GCA_012841635.1 Clostridiales bacterium
TACGGAGTTTTGCCGCTGCCGAAGTATGACGAGGCACAGGAAAGATATCAGACCAACGTCTCCGGCGCCGGAACAATGGTGGTTCTGCCGGTAAGCGTCGCCGATATCGATGTCGTCGGCAGGCTTATCGACGCATACGCGGCTATCGCATATGACGACATTACCCCGTCTCTGTTTGATGTAATAGCTTCCGTCAAGAACACGAGGGACGAAGAGTCAATAAGGATGGTTCAGCTGATAATCAGAAACCGCGTATTCGACCCGGTTCGTATGTATTTTATCGCCGGGAATAATTCAGTCGACGATCTGCTTGCCAAATCTTCTCCCGACATAGCCTCGACCCTTGCAAAGTATCAGGACAAAGCCGTAACAGAGCTCCAGAAAATCGTAGATGCAGTAACCGCGAACAACTGACCTTGGCTAAAGAACAGGTGTTTGGCAAAAATTTAACGCCGCAATAACGTAAAAATCCTTACCGATTCGTAAAAACTCAAAAACATCTTGCATAGCGGACATATTTGTGGTATAATAATATGTCCGCATTTTTGTTCCCGTAGCTCAGATGGATAGAGCGACCGCCTCCTAAGCGGTAGGTCGACGGTTCGAATCCGCCCGGGAACGCCATTCTCGGGATTGGCGCGGTTTGCACACAGAGCAAGCCGCTTTTTTGATTATAACAGAGCAGGACGTAAGTCCGATAAATAAAAAAATGTTTTCTTCATTCAGAAACTATCTGATCACCTTCGTCATATCGCTTGTGATATTCGGTTTGATCGGATATTTTGCCGTAAGCTTCGGTCTTAAAAGTTTCGTTCCGGATACGATAATCGGAAATGGCGGGTATATCGAAACGGGGATTGACACCTCCTCCGAAACTACTTCGTCCGGCGACAAACCGGATTTCAGCGCGATAAACGGCGAAAGCTTTACGATGATTCTTATAGGCACCGACTACCGTCCTGCCGTCATGAACGATTATGATGTTTCCACCTTCACCGACGGCTTCCCGGATCCGAAACGCACGATCCAGGCCGACACCATAATCATAGTCAGGCTCGACAAAGAAAAGGGCGAGTGCATGATATCCGCCATACCGTCCAATATGTCGGTCATGGTAGACGGAGTCAACACTCAGCTCCGCGAGCTTTATTCGGAAAAGAACCTGCAGTTTTTGATCGATAAAGTCAGTTCCGTCACCGGGCTGAAATTCGATTACTACGCCTGCATCCATATTCAGGATTTTATTAATATCATAGATAAATTAGGCGGCTTCACCTTTGACGTCCCGGTCGACATGAACTATACCGATCATAAAGAAGGTCTGACCATCAGCATCAGAAAAGGCACAAAGTGGCTCGACGGAGCGACTGTCGCAAAGATGCTCAGATATCGCGGATACAGCGACGGCAATATATCAAGAATGAATCTCGCGGTGAATTTCCTCAAATCGGTGCTTAATTACCTTACCGAACCGCAGTTCATGAGCCGCGCACCCGAGCTGTATAAAGGTGTTATCGATTACACAAAGACCAACCTGTGGGTCGAAAACCTCACGGCGCAGCTCGACCTTATTTACGCGCTTCCCAATTTTACATATGTCGACATAACATACCCCGGAACTACCAAGATGTCCGGAGATGTTGAATATTTCGAACCGCAGATTTCGGCGGCGATAGATACATATTTCGAATACAGGAAACAATACTGAAAAAACTTGACAGGAGATAAATATAATGTCTGAATCGGCAGTTACCATGGATAAGATCGTCGCGCTGTGCAAAAACCGCGGCTTCATTTTCGCAGGCTCGGAAATATACGGCGGCCTCGCAAACGCCTGGGATTACGGTCCCCTCGGCGTTGAATTCAAAAACAATGTGAAGAAAGCGTGGCTCAAGAAATTCGTTCAGGAGAACAAATATAACGTCGGTCTCGACTCCGCCATCATAATGAACCCGCAGGTCTGGGTAACTACCGGCCATGTCGGAAACTTCAACGACCCGCTTGTCGACTGCAAAGCCTGCAAAAGCAGATACCGCGCCGATAAGCTTATAGAAGAATCTCCCCTCGGCGAGAGTGTGGATATTGAAACGATGAACTTCGACGACCTTGACAAATTCATCGCAGAACACGAGGATTTGGTTTGCCCGTATTGCGGCAAGCATGATTTTACATCTATTCGCAAATTCAACATGATGCTCAAGACCCAGCTCGGAGTAACCGAAGATTCTTCTTCCGTCACCTATCTGCGCCCGGAAACCGCGCAGGGCATCTTCGTCAACTTCGCCAATATCCAGCGCACCACCCGCCGCAAGCTCCCCTTCGGTGTCTGCCAGGTCGGAAAAGCATTCCGGAACGAGATAACCCCCGGCAACTTCATCTTCCGTACCCGCGAATTCGAGCAGATGGAATGCGAATTCTTCTGCAAGCCTGGCACCAACCCCGAATGGTTCGAATATTGGAAAGATTTCTGCATGCAGTGGCTGCTTGACCTCGGCATCAAAAAGGAAAATCTCCGTTACCGCGATCACGAACCGGCTGAGCTGTCCTTTTACAGCCGCGCCACCACCGATATCGAATACGCCTTCCCCTTCACCGACTGGGGCGAACTGTGGGGAATCGCCGACAGAACAAACTACGACCTCGGTCGTCATCAGGAAGCTTCCGGCAAGTCGCTCGAATATTTCGACCCGGATACAAACGAAGCTTATATCCCTTATGTTGTTGAGCCGTCGCTCGGCTGCGACCGCGTGGCTCTCGCCTTCCTCTGCGACGCATACGACGAAGAGCGCCTTGTAGACGCCTCCGGCAAGGAAGATATGAGAGTTGTCCTCCGTCTCCATCCTGCCCTCGCGCCGTTCAAGTGCGCGGTGCTGCCGCTGTCGAAGAAACTCAGCGAAGGCGCGGAAGAAGTTTATAAAATGCTTTCGAAGAAATTCATGGTAGATTACGACGAAGCCGGCTCGATAGGCAAGCGCTACCGCCGTGAAGACGAGATCGGAACGCCGTATTGCATAACATACGACTTCCAGTCTGTCGAAGACAAAATGGTAACCGTCCGCGACCGCGACACAATGGAACAGGAACGCATTCCGATCGACAGCCTCGTAAGCTACATCGAAGCAAAACTCGAATTCTGACAACAATACCGCTCCGCATAATTCGGTTCTGCCGAAAAAGCGGAGCGTTTTTTCGTTAATTTTAATCCCCTGCAGCCGGTTTTTGAAGCAGGGGAGCGCCTGATTAAGTTCTGATTAACTATATGTTTATCGATCCTGCCGAAACATTCCGGCTTCGGAGATACTTTTCGACTCTCTGATAAATAAAGGGAGCTGCGATCATGGTAAACACAAGCTCGGGCAGCATATACATTCCGTTGTATATGAGAGAATAAAGCACCGGCCGGTTTACCCAGGAGCGGCCGAACAGCTCAAACTGCTCAAGGTTCGTCCAGAGCACGATACCCGAGATAAAATGGCTCAGAAAGCGTAAAAATACGGCAAGAGCGGTTCCGGCCATAATCCCTCCGAAACCCCGGCTGCGCCATATCCCGGCGATGCCCAAAACGGTATAGGCTATAAGGTAGTCAAGGAAAAAGCAGCCGACAAGGATAACCGGCGTCAGCCCCCAGCCGAGAATGCTCAGATCAAAGAGAAGGCTTAATACCGAAAACACGAAAGATGCGCCGAATCCCCATTTAAGTCCGTGGCGGATCGAGACAAGACAGACGGGCAGCATCGAAAGCAGCGTAACCGATCCGCCGAAAGGCATCTGAAGGATCTTAACGAAGCTCAGCGCGACCGAGAGAGCTACCATGACCGCGCATTCGAGCAGCACCGCGGTCTTTTTGTGCATGGCTGAGGACGGTTTGAATTGTTCCATTGAATAAAACCTCCGAAATATAAAAAATAACCGCACCCGCGATATGTTGAGTATCAGCATACGGGGTCCGGTAATAATATATTCGGTTTCTCCCTGCGCCGGTATTATCCATATCAGGTTCAAAGGGTTTTCGCGGCAGGCTTTCGCCATCGCTCTTCTCAGCCGATTCTTGTCGGGCACCCCTGAATATTCGGTTTTTTATCGCTTATGCGGTATATATATATTATACTATTAAAATTTGAAAAAGTCAAGCGGATAATAAACACCAAATATCCGCAAGTTGTAGTGTTACAATAGATGTGACACTGAAGATATTGAAAAAGTGATTGAGATCTCATAAAATAAAGTTCCCACACCCAAATTATCAGAAAAGGACTCAATCACCATGAATATTATAACACAAAACAAGCGGTATTGTCCACATGAAATTACAACAAAAATAAAATCTGTGGAATTGTACAGA
>DUUJ01000002.1 GCA_012841635.1 Clostridiales bacterium
ACAAATCGAATATCCGTCCGGCTTTTGATAAACGGAAACATCGACTTCGGCAAGCGACGAGTAGAACTCATACATCGAAAAGTCGGGACGCAGGAATACCGCTTTCTCCCCCTTTGAAAGAAAGGAGCTGCAGATTATCGATATCATCTCGTCCGAGCCGTTGGAGCAGACGAGATTTTCCGCCGGAATGTCGTATGCGGCGCCGTACTCGGCGATAATATCCCCGGCCAAAGGGTCGGGGTAGCGGTTAAACTCCGCCCCGGCGATATATCCGGAAAAATCGGCTCTGAGCGCGTCTGAGAGCGGAAAAGGACTCTCGTTCGCATCAAGCCTTATCGGCAGTATCTCGAGATTCGGCTGATATTCGGCGATATTATTGATTTTTTCGGAAAGAAAAGCGGCGGCGTCAGGCGTTTTCATCTTTATTCAACCTCTGTCTTATCGAATTTGCGTGCGCTCCCAGCCCCTCGGCTTCTGCAAATCTGATAACATCATCGGCGTCTTCGAGCAGGCTGGCTCTGTCATAGCAAAGATAACTCGAGCGCTTTACAAATGAAGAAACCGAGAGCGCCGACGCGAATCGGGCGGTGCCGTTCGTCGGCAAAACGTGGTTCGGACCGGCGTAATAGTCGCCCAACGGTTCCGGCGTGTCGTGTCCTAAAAATACCGAGCCGGCGTTTTCGACAAGCCCTAATTTCGAGAACGAGTCGGCTATCGAAAGCTCAAGATGTTCCGGCGCAATCTCGTTTGACAGCGCGACGGCTTCGTCGATTGAATCCAGAATCACAACCGCGCCGAATTCGCCGAGGGATTTTTTAATCGTCTCCGCGCGGGGCAGCAAGGCTATCTGCCGTTTCAGCTCTTCGTCGACTTTGTCGGCGAGCTTTTCGTCCGTCGTTATCAGAACTGCGGCGGCGCGGGGGTCATGCTCCGCCTGCGACATAAGATCGGCGGCGACATAAGCCGGGTCAGCGGTCTCGTCGGCGATTATCAGCACCTCGGAAGGACCGGCGATCATATCAATATCGACCGCGCCGTAAACGAGCCGCTTTGCGGTCGCGACGTAATCGTTGCCCGGGCCGACTATTTTGTCGACTTTTTTTACGCTCTCGGTGCCGTAAGCGAGCGCGGCGATGACCTGAGCGCCGCCCGCGAGCAGTATCTTGTCAACCCCGGCTATCTTCGCCGCCGCTACGACGGCGGGATTCAAGCCTTCTTTTTTCGGCGGCGTTGCCATGATAAGCTCCGCAACTCCCGCGACTTTCGCCGGAATCGCATTCATCAGAACCGAACTCGGATAAGCCGCCGTCCCTCCCGGCACATACATTCCGACTCGCCGCAGCGGCAGCACCCGCTGACCTGTGACCCGTCCGGGACGGGCGCTGATAAAGCCCTCCTCCCGCTGTTTTTCATGAAAAGCGCGGATGTTTGCGGCCGCCCGCTCCATCGTCTCATAAAGCCCGTCGGGCAGCTTTGCGAGCGCTTCTTCGGCTTCGCTTTCCGTAAGATAGAGACTGTCAAGCGCGACGCCGTCAAAATCGAGGGTAAATTTTTTAAGCGCGGCGTCGCCGTCTTTGCGGACGGCGGCGATAACGCCGTTTACCGTTTCAAGCACTTTTGCGGGGATGTTGTTGGCGCGTTCCCCCAATTTCCGGAGCAGGACCTGAATGTTATCTTTTGTATATCTTTTCAGCATTGTCTTCTCACTTTATCTGCGTCATCAGCTTTGACATCAACGAATCGAGCTCGTTCTTCTTCATCTTGACCGACGCCGTGTTAGCTATCAGCCGCGCCGAAACGTCGGCGACTTCCTCCCAGACTTCAAGCCCGTTCGCTTTAAGGGTGGAGCCGGTTTCGACGATGTCGACTATGGCGTCGGAAAGCCCCAAAATCGGCGCGAGTTCGACGGAACCGTCAATTTTTACAATCTCAACGTCAAATCCTCGTCCTTCAAAGTAATTTTTCGTTACCGCGGGATATTTCGACGCGATTACCTTGTGTCCGTAGCCGGAAATGAAGCTTTGATACTTTCCCGCGGGACCCGCGAGAGCGAAGCGGCAGCGGCCGAAATTCAGGTCGAGCAGCTCATAAAACCGCCCATCTGACTCCATGATCGTGTCCTCCCCGACGATCCCGCAGTCGCAGACGCCGTGGCTGACATATGTAATAACGTCGGCGGACTTTGCCAGAACTATCTCAAGCGGAGCGTTTTCCGCGCGGAAAAGCAGCTTGCGCCCGCGATTTTCCGGAGAAAGGGAAGAAAGATCGTATCCGCAGGCGGTGAGCATTTCAAGCGCCT
>DUUJ01000029.1 GCA_012841635.1 Clostridiales bacterium
CGGCGGCTCTGCCGCTGTCCCGCTGCGAAGTGCTTCGTCCTTACAAGCTTGAGCGGATGGGCTTTCCGCCAAAAAGCGTAATAATGCTTGCGGTCCCCTATTCGCCGCCGGAAAGCCCGGCGAGGATCATATCAAAATACGCAGTCCCGCGGGATTACCATATCTTTTTTAAAGAGCTGTTTTCCCGCGTCATTCCGCGCCTTTGCGAGCTGTTCCCCGGCTGTTCGTTTCACGGCACGGCGGACGATTCGCCGATTAATGAAACCAAAGCGGCGGCTCTTGCGGGACTCGGCGTAATCGGTGACAACGGACTTTTAATAACCGAAAAATACGGCTCATATGTTTTTTTGGGGGAGATATTCACCGACGCCGCTTTGCCGGACAACGGCAGGGAAGAAATCCCCGGCTGCCTTCGCTGCGGCCGCTGCAAAACGGCCTGTCCCTCGCCCGACAACTGCCTTTCGGCGATAACTCAGAAAAAGGGAGAGCTTAAAGCCGAAGAAATCGAGCTTATGCGCAAACACCGTACCGCCTGGGGCTGCGATATCTGCCAGGATGTCTGCCCGCTCAATCGCGGCAAATCCGGAACAGGGCTTGATTGGTTTCAAAAAGAACTTGTATACGCGCCGAAAAAGGGCGAAAATATCGAAAAGAGAGCATACGGCTGGCGGGGAAGAGCCGTTATCGAAAGAAATCTTGATATTATTTACGGAGGATCATTTATGACGGAAGAAATCTTGCAGAAAGTCATGGCGGCTGCGCGGGAGGCGGGGAAGATAATGCTCTCTGCCGAATCGGTCAGCAGCCGCGACATAACGGAAAAGTCAGGGGACGCCAATTTCGTCACCCGCTATGACGTCGAAGTGCAGGAGCTGCTCTATAAACTGCTCGAAAAAGCTATACCCGGCGCAGTCTTCATCGGCGAAGAAGGCGATTCCGTCCGAGACGATATAAATAACGGCATGGCTTTCATAGTCGATCCGATAGACGGCACCACCAACTTCATTTTCGGCGCCCGCCGCAGCGCGGTTTCGATAGGCATATCCGAAGGCGGTGAAGTCACCGCAGGCGTCGTATACGACCCTTATCAGGACGAAATGTTTTACGCGATAAAGGGAAAAGGCGCTTTCCTGAACAGAAGGCGGATAAAGGTTTCCGGCAATCCGCTAAAAGAATCGGTCGCGCTTTTCGGCACGTCGCCGTATTACCGCGTGCTTGCCGATATCGGCTGGCGCATGGCGCGGGCGCTGTTCGACGCATCGCTTGATATGCGGCGCACCGGTTCCGCCGCGCTTGACCTCTGCATGGTAGCGGCAGGCAGAGCGGGCGTCTTCTTTGAAATGAAGCTGTCGCCGTGGGATTATGCGGCGTCTAAAATAATAATCGAAGAAGCCGGCGGAAAGCTCACCGATATATCAGGCTTACCCGTCTCGCTTGATAAGCCGTCGTCGGTGCTTGCGGCTTCCGCTTCGGCGTATGACGAAGCGCTGAAAATCGCGAAAAGCGTGAAAAAAGGTTTTATCAGCTGCTGAGAGCCGCAGAACTCAAATAATATCGCAATATTTAACCCTATTTC
>DUUJ01000003.1 GCA_012841635.1 Clostridiales bacterium
AGCATGCCGCCGACCAGAAGCGCGTCTTCGAAGTTGTAATGATCTTCCAGCTGATGCGGGTGCTTAGACCATTTTTCAAAATGAACGTTGTGGCTGTGATACCAGACATTCCATTCGTCGAAGCTGAGCATGATATCCTTGCGGCTGTGCCTTTTTGCCTTGACATAATCGCAGATAGAAATAACGGCCTTGATGAAATCGTTAAATCCGACGGTATTCGCAAGGAAAGAGGGGGTGTCTTTCGCCTGATTGCCGTAATAGGTGTGGAGAGATATGTAATCGACATTGTCATAGCATTCGTCAAGCACGGTGACTTCCCATTCGCCGAAGGTCTTCATCCAGAGACCGGAGGAACCGCAGGCGACGAGCTTGATAGAAGGATCGACCCACTTCATCACCTTTGCCGTCTCGTTTGCGACGCGCGCATATTCGTACGCCGTCTTATGGCCTATCTGCCAGGGACCGTCCATCTCGTTTCCGAGACACCAGTATTTAATGCCGTGCGGCTCTTTATATCCGTGTTTGATGCGGAGATCGCTTAATGCCGTGCCGGAGGGATGGTTGCAGTATTCGACAAGCCGCCTTGCGTCTTCGGGTGTGCCGGTTCCGAGGTTGACCGCAACAAGCGGATCGGCTTCGACCTTTTTGCACCAGGTTGCGAATTCGTCGATGCCGAACTGATTGTCCTCGGTGACGCCCCAGGCAAGCTCAAGCCTTGCCGGGCGGCTCTCCTTCGGTCCTATCCCGTCTTCCCAGTTGTAGCCGGAAACGAAGTTCCCGCCGGGCCAGCGGATAATCGGCACATCAAGTTCCCGGACAAGGTCGATGACATCGCGGCGGAAGCCGTCTTCATCGGCAAACCTGCTGTCCGGCTCATAAATACCTTCATAAATGCAGCGTCCGAGCTGTTCTGTAAAGGAACCGAAGATATTCTTGTCAACTTCTCCCTTTACATAGTGTCTGTCGGTAATGATTCTCGCTTTTTTCATTATGAGACCTCCTCTATTAAATGCTTAATGCTTCTTTTTCTGCGTTCAGCCAATGCTCGCGGGCGGAAACCATCTTCTCTTCATCGTATATGCCGTGAAGGAACATATCTCCGCCGTATCCGATATCATTCAGAAGTTTTGCGCAGTAAGCGAAGTCTACGATACCTTCGCCGGTTCCGGTGAACTCAATCCCGTCCCCTTCTTTTATATCCTTTCCGTGAGCGATGACGATATCATGTCCGAAAACGTCGATCGCGTGCTTTATCGTCGGCCGGACATTTTCTCTGTAAGCTTCGCCTGCGTGGAAAAGGTTTGCAAAATCAATTATCATTTTAAGCCGGGGCGAACCAATTTCATCCATAATCTGTCGCGCCTTTTCCGGCGTCGATATAATGTTTCCGGCTTCCGATTCGATGGCGAGAGTCATATCAAGTTTTTCCGCTATATCAACCACCCGCTTCATACTGTCCGCCATATCGCGCCATGCGTCGGCGGTGTTGTTCTCCGGGCTGTAGCCCCAGAGATTTGCGCGGTTTCTCGAACCGCTGCAAAGGGTTATGTATTTTGCTCCCAAAGCCTTGGCAGCTTCGGCAAAGCCGACAAAACGCGCCGCGCCTTCGTCTCTGACATTTTTTTCGGGATGCGCCATGTTGTAAGTACCGTTAACCGCTTCGATCGACAGGCCGTATTTCTCGGAAGCGCGGATAATGGCGTCTATCGCTGCAGCGCTCACGCTCCAGGGTATTTCTATCCGTCCGTCTTCGATGAAATTGCTTTCAATTACCGAAACAAAGCTGAATTGAACGCATTCAAAGCCCCATCCCCTGATTTTCCTGAATATCACGTCTGCCGAAGCCGGTTTGACATCGGTTGTGCAGATACCGCATCTCATATTTTTAATCCTCCGTTCGGTCTTTTTTCATCTGTTATAATTATACCTAAAAAGCGGATAAAAATCAAGCGTTTCCGGATATAAAATCAGGTTTTGCAAGTTTGAATAATAAGTTGACAAGATAATGGAAATGGGTTATAATAAATCATAGCGTAATATGTAAATCAGGAGGTATTATCATGTCACTATACACTTACAAAAGCAGAAGCTATGAACTCTCTTATAACCCGAAGGAGCTGACCCTAAGCGTTTCGGCTCCCGGCCGCGTATGGAGCTGGACAGGGGACGCCTATATCGAGATTTCCGGCAGTCGAATTTCCCTTGAAGGAAAATACATTTCTTCGTCGGAACGCAAAACCGGCGTAGGGATTGAATTCAAAGCCGAATACCGCGGCTTTTCCGACAAATGCGATTTAGCCGACCTTGCGCTGATAACCACGGTTTCGGTGAATTTCGAAAGCGAAGAGCTGATATTCGAGTGCAGGCTTGAAAACGAACCTGACAACGCGGTTCAAAGGATAGCCTGGCCGAAACCCTTCGCATTCGGCGCAGCCGAGGGAGAGGGCTATACCCTGCTTTCTCGTATGCAGGGCAGCATCATCCCGGCAAAATACGAAAAAACATTGAGCGGCGGTTCCTGGGATGGCACCATCTTTGAGCGCGACAGCTATATGCCGGTTTACGGGCAGGTAGTCGGCTCAAACGGATATGTCATGATTTATGACACACCATACGACGCGCTTTACAATATCGATCACGAACCATACGGCGATACCCTTATCCGGCCGATCTGGATACCCGAGATGAATACCATCCGCTATAACCGCCGGATCATCTGCGTCTTTAGAAACGACGGTTCCGGATATGTCGGTCTGATGAAAGAATACCGCAAATATCTTATCGAAAAGGGGATTTTTGTCTCGCTTGAAGAAAAAATCGCCCGCAACAAAAATGTCGCTTATCTTCTTGGCGCCCCGGTGGTGCATACCGGCATAGCGGCGACGATAAGCCCGAAATCCCATTATTATCACAAAGACGAGCCGGAGAAAAACGAATGGAGTACCCCTTTCTCGCAGCGTCTGAGTGAACTTCAGGCGCTTAAAGAGAAAGGCGCCGATAAAGTCTATCTCCACCTTGACGGCTGGGGAAAGCACGGCTACGATAACCTCCACCCCGACGTTTTTCCGGTGAATGAGAAAGCCGGAGGCGCCGCCGGAATGAAGCGCCTCAGCGATGGCTGCCGCGAACTCGGCTACCGCTTCGGTATACACGATCAGTACCGCGACTATTATTACGACGGCGACAGCTTTGACCTCAAGAACGCTGCGATGCAGCAGGACGGCAGCTATCCCTACTGCTCCATCTGGTACGGCGGGGAACAGACGGTGCTCTGTCAGAAACTCGCCCCCGACTATGTCCGCCGCAACTACAACGAATTTGAGCGTCTCGGAATACAGATCGACGGCTCTTATCTTGACGTCTTTTCCGTCGTTTACCTCGACCGCTGCTTTGACCCGGATCACCCGATGACGAGGCGCGAGTCCGCAGAATACCGACGCCTCTGCCTCGATATACTCACCTCCCGCGGGATAATCCCGTCGTCGGAGGAAACGACCGACTGCATAGTCCCGTCTCTCGCCCTCTGCCATCACGCGCCGTATTTCACGAATTTAGGAAATCCCGAACATGAACACTTCGGTATCCCCCTTCCGCTCTTCAACCTTGTCTGGCATGACAGCATCATCATTCCGTGGTCAAGTCAGGTAAAGCGCGGCGACTGGGGCATGCCTAAAAATGATTGGGGACTGCTGCACTCGCTGCTCAACGGCGATACCTGCTATCTGTCGATTACAGCCGACAAAGCGGAAATCGAACAGTCGAAAATCGTCCTGCGGCTCCATAAGCGCGTAGCGGCGCTCGAAATGCTCTCGCACGAGTTTGTAGGCGGCGATATATCCCGTCAGCGCTCGGTCTTCGCCGACGGAACCGAAGTCGAAGTCAACTTCAAAACCGACGAATACAGTATCAGATAAACTGTGCAAAACCGCAGATTTTTCGAAATCCGAGAAAAACACCTGCCGGACGAAAAACGTCCGGCAGGATAATATTGCATATAAAATCATAGCCCAAGCTCGTCGGATAGCTCATTCGCGCTTATCGTCATCATGTCGATACAGTCGCGGGCATAGCGATTAAGCTTCCGATCGTCGGTCGACCGGGAAAAGGTACTCATATCAAACCCCTGGTATTTCGCAAGATAATATTTTGCCGACGCGGGATAAGTCAACCCTTCGGTGAAGGATGCCAGGCAGAGGAAAGCGGCGACCCTTTCCGCCGTCATCGGCTGTGTGTCGAAGTTCCGGCAAAGCCAGCTGATAAGCCCCGGATAAAAGTTGCACATAACGCCGCAGTAACCCGCCGCGCCGTCTCGCAGAGAAGTCAGCAGCGTCTGTCCGTTTGCGTTGAAAAGCGACATTCCGGTGCCGAAAAGCTTTTCGCAGCGGTGCGCTATCAGGTCGGCGTCGCAGCAGGTATCTTTCATGAAAGCGAACCGTCCGGTCAGAGCGCAGAAGGAAAGCAGCTTGTCGTTCATCAGCCTTTTATAAGGATGCGGACATTCATAGACTCCGAGCGCGGTTTCATCGGGAAGCCGCGGCAGCAGCCTTGAAAGATCGGATATCCAGTCGTCGTCGCCGGTGTTTTCGATATTCAGGCGGTTTGAGATCAGGATAACCGCGTCAACGCCGGTTTCAGCCATCAGGTTAAGCTCACGTACCTGTTCCTCGCGGTCGTATGAAACATGACCCGACGCGACGACCATCAGCTTTCGACCGTATTCTGCGGCGAGCCTGTCCGACTCATCCTTGACCGTTTGAGCCAGCTTCACCCTGTCTTCAAGTCCCAGATACCATATCTCGCTCGACTGGCAGGAAGCGAAGACTCCGGCGCAGCCGCGCTCGTAATACCACGCGGTCAGCGCCCTTACTGCGCCGTAATCGACGGTCTTGTCCGAATTATACGGCGTTATCATAGTCGGGTATGCCCCGGGTATGGCTTTTATCATATCATCATATCCTTTCGGCGCTCAATTTCTTTTGATAATAATACCATTATTTATTGAACCTGTCAAGTAAATGAAATTAAAAAAGAAGCAAGTTGTTTCCTCCGCGCAGATAATCGTGGAGGGCATAAAAGTAAATATAACTTATAAACCGAATAAACATTCCTATCTTCGCGTTCGTGACGGAGAGATTTTTGTGACTGCTCCATTCGGCACACCGAAAACCGCCACCGAACGCTTTATCCGTCTAAATATGACATGGATAAACAAAAAACTGCGGTCCTCTCCGAAATCCGAAAAAGAAACCGAGAACATAACCGAAGGCAGCCATATTTGTCTCTGGGGGAAACCATATAAAATAAAGCTCATCCCGTCAGACGCTTACTCGATAGCTTTTGACGGCGAAACCATGACGGCTTTGCTGTCAGTTCCTCCGTCCGACACAGAGGAGGAACGCAAGGAGTTTTTACGCAAGGTATACGGCGAGGAACTTTCAGCCGCATTAAAAACCGATCTGCCGCGATTTGAAGAAATAACCGGATTATATAGCAGCGGGACGGCGGTAAAATATCTGAAAAGCCGCTGGGGCAGCTGCAGCATGAAAACCCGCCGGCTGTCCTTTAATCTCCGTCTTGCGCAATATCCCCCCGAGTGCCTGCGCATGATTATCGTCCACGAACTCTGTCACCTGAGCGAACCGAGTCATTCGCGTGGATTTTATATATTGATGGATAAATTCATCAGCGACAGACGCAGATGCGAAAAAATGCTTAAATCTCCTCCCGGAGGACATGACGCAGGTGATATTATCGGGATATGACCTGAATCCGGCAAAAATAGAAGGAAAAAAACGCCCCCGGTAATTCGGAGGCGGTTTGGCAGGGGCAGAACGGCTCGAACGCTCGACACGCGGTTTTGGAGACCGCTGCTCTACCAACTGAGCTATACCCCTGTGCGACTATAATATTATATCACTTTTAACGAAAAATATCAAGATGGCAAAATGCACAATTCAAAGGCGTAAAGAACAGGTAAAATTATAGAGCGTCAACAATTCATTAAACGCTCATTTTCACTTGATGAAATCCCGCAAAAGAGGGTGTATAATATTGTAAAGTTTATGTCAAAGAGGCAGATATGGATGCAGCGATAAGTTCCAGATATGTAAAAGACGCGTCTTTTTATAAAAAATTTGCGCTTCTCGCGATACCGATTATTCTTCAGAACATCATAACTCAGGCGGTCAACCTTGCCGATAATGTAATGGTTTCGAATTTAGGCGAGATAGTTTTGGACGGCGTATACGCCACAAACGTTGTTTCAACCTTCGTCGGTCAGATAATCCACGGCATCGCCCCCGCCATGATAGTCCTTGCCGCACAATATTGGGGCAAAGACGACAGAGAAAGCGTAAAAAAGATAGTTTCGATAGGGATCAAACTTTGCTTCATATGCACCGCGGCAATATCGCTGCTGATGATAACTATCCCGGCGCAGATGCTGAGTATCTTTAATTCAAATCCCGAAGTCATCGCAGCCGGAGTGCCTTATGCGCGGATAATGGGATTCGGTTATCTGTTTTTCTGCATTTCAAACGTTCTGATCTCGGCAATGCGCTGCGTTGAATCGGTTCGTATCGGAATGATAGATTCTATTTTGGCCTTGGTTATCAATGTAACGCTCAACTACCTCTTGATTTACGGTAATTTCGGTTTTCCGGCGCTCGGAGTTGTCGGAGCGGCGCTAGCGACGGTAATTGCAAGGTTTGCCGAATGCGTTCTTATGATCTGGTTTGTCTTTTTCCACGACAAAAGACTCGGCATGAAGCTTTCCGATGTTTTCGGAAAATCCGACCCTCAGCTCACATCAGATTTTTTCCGCTACGGTCTGCCGGTATTTATCGGTTCAATAACATGGGGCATCAATCTGAGCGTTCAGGGCATGATAGTCGGCCGCTTTGACATCAATTCGATAGCCGCCTATTCGATCGCCTCGACGGTATTCTCTATATTGACGGTAGGTGCATACGGCTCGGCAACCGCTTCCTCGATCGTAATAGGCAAAGCGGTGGGAAACGGCGATATGACGATTGTCAAGCAATACGCAAGGACGCTCCAGCTGATATTCGTCGGCGTCGGTATTATAACCGGCAGCCTTATCTGGTTTTCCCGCCCGCTTGTGCTTGCGCTGTATTCGTATATGGGAGAGCTTGAAGCTTTGACTTTTAAATACGCCGATCAGTTTCTCCGCGTTCTCGCGGTCTGTTCCGTCGGAACATCGTATCAGATGTCGGTAAACACCGGAATAGTAAGGGCCGGCGGCGACACCAAATTCGTATTGATCAACGACCTCATCTTCGTCTGGTGCGTTGTTCTGCCGAGCGCCGCAATATCTGCTTTCGTGCTTCAAATGCCGACATGGGTAACCGTCGCCTGCCTCAAATGCGACCAGATACTCAAATGCATCGTAGCGTTCATCAAAGTAAACCGCTGGCGGTGGATGAAGAAACTGACGAGATAAAACAAAGCCGTAAACGGAAATCTGCCCGTTTACGGCTTTTATGATTCATGTTTGAGCTATATCCAACAAACCATCCTGAACCCCGCAAAGCTTTGCGTAAATCCCTCCCGCCCGGACAAGCGATTCATGATTTCCGCTTTCCGCGACTTTTCCGTCTTCAAGCACGATAATGTTGCTTGCGCGCCTTACGGTTGAGAGACGATGAGCTATAACTATAAGCGTCGGTTTCGTGTCTCCGCTGCGCAGATTTTCGATCGCCCGCTGTATTTCGGCTTCCGTTTCGGTATCAACGGCGCTTGTCGCTTCGTCAAGTATTATTATCGGAGTTTTGCGGAGTACCGCGCGAGCGATTGCGATGCGCTGTTTCTGTCCTCCCGACAGCTTGACCCCGCGCTCGCCTATCTGCGTTTCATAGCCTTCCGGCATCCGGGAGATGAATCCGTCGGCGCAGGCGATAACTGCCGCCGCTTTTATCTGCTCCGGTGTCGCGTTATCAACTCCGTAGGCGATATTCTCGGCTACGCTGCCGCTGAAAAGAAAGATGTCCTGCATAACCATCGAAAGCTTTGAGCGCAGCGAATCTATCTTGTATTCGTTTATATCCACCCCGCCGTAAAGTATCCTGCCGCTGTCGGGCTGATAAAACCTTTCCGCAAGACTGACAAGAGTCGTTTTTCCCGCCCCGGTCACTCCGACAACAGCGGTAATCTCGCCGGCTTTGGCGGTAAAACTGACGTTCTGCAGCACATTTATACCGTCGTTGTATGAGAAAGTCACATCGTCGAATTTGATTTCCGGTACCGCACCGGCAGGTATCTCAACGGCATCTCTGCTGTCGACTATGTCCGGTTCCGTTTCAAGCAGGTCCAGCACCCGCTCTCCGGAAGCAAGCGCGTTCTGCACATCCTCGTTAAGTCTCGAGAGCGCCGCAAGAGGGGTATAAAACAGGCTCAGATACATAAAGAATCCGACGATCTCGGCGACATCCATTCTTCCCTTTGTTACGAAGAATCCTCCGGCAACAAGGACTATAACGGTACCGATGGAAGTAAGCAGCTCAACGGAGGGATGGAACAGCGCCCCGGCGTAGTTCGCCCGGATGTTTACAAAGCTGTAATGCCTGCAAAAGTCCTTCATTCTCCCGTGCTCATACTCCTCCTTTGAGTTTGCCTGGATTTCCTTCATTCCGGAAAGCTTTTCCTGCGTCAGACCGTTCAGCTCTGCGTAAACCTTCTGATTTATTTTAAACAGCGGAGCGACGCGGGTTGAAAAGAGGGAAGAGACGAAAATTATAAAAGGTACCGGGATCATGGTCAGCAGCATCAGAGTGGGATTTATGATAATCAGCGCGACAGCGACCGCAATGATAATTATGACATTTGAGCAGAGGTCCGGCAGCGCGTGAGCGATAAGCAATTCAAGCTGACGGCTGTCGTTCAGCATCGTGCTCATCAGCTGACCGGTCTGTTTGTCGCTGTAATAGCGCATCGAAAGTGATTGCAGCTTGTCGTAACACTCAAGCGTAAGCTCTCCGACGAAATTCCACGCCGCGACATGACTTTGCGACAAGGTGATAAACCGGCATACCGCTCTTCCCAGATAAGAGGCGATCAGAATAGCGCCGAGCTTAACAAGCTCATTTAATACGACTCCTTCGGCGGCGTTCAGCCTTGATATAAGCTGCTTAACGATGTAAGGAGTGAAGAGGCTGAACAGCGAAGAAAGGATCATTGCCACGGCAGCGAAGACAATGTATTTCCGGTATTTTTTCGCTTTTCCTATAAAAATCGACAAAGTCTGGAACGTACCGCGAGAACTTTTCCCGGTCTGATCACGAGAGTTTTTGTTGCTTTCGCTTTTTGACATATCATTTACCGCCTTGTATTATTACAGCTTTGATTAATAACTATACAAAAAACAAGCTGAAACAAATTACGGATATTATATCATATTTTGCACCGGAATTCAATAAAACAGAACATCTTTATGCGGAAACATATAAAAAAAGCCCCTTTCGGGGCTGAAAAAGTATAATCAGTCGGCTGCAAGCATAACCTGGTTGAATATATCCTCGAGGTATTCCTGCCGTCCGCTTCCGACGGAGTCATATTCACCCAGATCTAATGCGTATTTATACAGCTCTTCGAGGGTGATATCGCCGGATACTATCTTTTTGCCGATACCGCTTTCATAGCTTGAATAGCGATCCTTTACGAAATTGCAGATCCGGCCGTCTTTCATAATGGCGTCCGCCGCCTTGAGACCGAAGGCGAAGCTGTCCATGCCGGCGATAAAGGAA
>DUUJ01000030.1 GCA_012841635.1 Clostridiales bacterium
CTTCAACCCATTTCCGGATCATTTCTTTATCAATAAGCTTTATGGCTTCTTTAAGATTTTCTACTTGGGCGATGATTTTCTCGGTTGCATTATCGACAGCATCGGGATATTCCTTCAAATACCACTCGCGCCAACTTTTAAGGGAAATATCATCTTCGTTCTCCCTTTCATATTTGGGAAAAATATCAGAAAGCTGTCCGACAACCTTAGGGCGTGTACCTTGTGCGTTTTGGTTTGCCAAGTTAATTAATTGAGATGTATACTTAGGAAAATCCGGAATTTCACCGTCGTTCAGCAAGATTAATTCCTCGTTTTTTATTTTGAATTTTTCCAAATTTGTCTCCTTTGTGGTTCTTATTGTTTCTTCGCTATCGATAATACTTAAATCAATTCTTTTTCTATTTTTTTAGACTTCTCCCTCACTTCCCCGTCATCTCATCAAACACCGGCCAGGCGATATCCGGGTAGAACTGATGACCTTCCTCTCCTGCGACAAGGGCGCAGGCGTCGGGAACGCCGGCGGCTTTGTAAATCTGCTTTACCGTGTCAAAGCCTTCGAGAACGCCGTCAATCGGGAAGATGGAGTCTTTCTTTCCGGCGACGATAACGACCGGCGTCGGCGCCGAGAGCATCGCGAGGTCGGGCATCTCCATAAACTCCATGATGCGCGGGATGTGGTTGCAAAAGCAATGATCCATCGCGAATATCGATTTGCGGTAGGTGTTGAACGCGCAGGAGGGCATCGCGCCGGCAAGGCGGTGTTCGACGGCGGCCGCGTGCCAGGAGGTAGTTCCGCCGCCGCTGTTGCCCATGACATATATCCGGCTCGTGTCGGCCGACGCAAAATCGCCTTCGAGAGGCAGCGACAGCGCGTCGATAAGCCTTGATACGTCAAATATCCGCTCGCCCAAAAGGGTGCGGCCGATAAGCAGCGCCTGAGAAGCCGGAAGCAGGCAGGAGCCGTGACGCAGCTCGCCGAGTCCCCGCTGTTCCATCGCTATGGCAAGGTAGCCGCGCTCTACCGCCTGTATCGCAAAGTCCCTGCCGCCGGCGATGTCTTCTTCATCGCCGGGGAATTTCGGGCGGCCTATCGAGATGTGCATCCCGGTCGAATGTCCCTGGATGCAGATCATTACCGGCAAAAGCCCTCCCCGCGACTTTGCGGACGCCGCTTTCGGCATGAGCATATGACAGGGGACGAAAAATCCCGGCTCCGACTCAAACGCAAACCGCGTTTCGGTGAACCGCGGATCGGAGTCGTTTACAAATTCGACTTTGACGCTGACCTCTCCCTTTTTCTCCGGCATCCCCAGAAGCTCAAGGAACTTCTTTTCCGCGCGCGCCCGCTGCGGCTCAAACGGCTGAGACGGGTCGTAGGAATAAGGCAGGCGGCAGCCGGTGTCGGCCAGACTGTAATGCAGCTCTTTTAAATTCATTGTGATTTCTCCCGATAAGCAGTTTTGTTGATAATTTTTCGAAACTAATTCAAGTCTCCCGGTTGAATTATATACCAATCCGCCGAAAAAGTCAACGCTTCCGGCGGATTTTTGTTCCGCAATCGTAATCCCGCTTCGGCAAATTTTGGTTTTGTGATGAAATTTTTGTTTCCTGTTCGTTAAATATTATCTTTTAATATCGTTGACTTTGAAAAATCTCTTATTTGTGATATAATAGTTGGTATGATAGGAAAATTATCGAAAAAAACGGTCCTCGCGGGGCTTACGCGGCAGGAACTCCGCATTCTGGCCGCTTCATACGGCGAATTCCCCTGGCGGGGAGATCAGATATACGAAGCGCTGATGCACGGCGCGTCGGATATCGAATCAATGAGCGGACTGCCCGCCGCCTTCCGGAAAAAACTCGGCGCCGACTGCGAGACCGGCGTTCCGAAAATAAAAAAGGCCCTCCGCTCGAAGCTTGACGAAACCGTCAAATATCTCTTCGAATACCCGGACGGAGCGACGGTCGAAGCGGCGCTGATGAGCTACAAATACGGCCGAACCCTCTGCGTCAGCACGCAGGTCGGCTGCAATA
>DUUJ01000031.1 GCA_012841635.1 Clostridiales bacterium
ACAGCGACTGGGGCGGGGCGGAACTTACCGTTGCGGCGGAGTTTTACGGCAAGGGAAACAACTGGGTCGCTATGGACTACTGTGAATTGTATTCCGAAGAGGAAGACGGCGACCCGCTGAACGACGCCATTTACTTCCGGCTCAGAGCTGTCGAGGAAGAACTGAATCTGAAAATATCTTTATATCCGCTTACCAACATACTCACTGAACTGACAAAGACCGTCAGCGCCGGAGAGGATGCAATCGACTTCGGAATGGCGACCGTCGCGTATATTTCGCCAATCATGAACAAAGGGCTGGTCATAGACCTGAAAACGCTTCCGTATATCGATTTTTCTCACTCATGGTGGGATAAGAACCTGATATCCGAGCTTGAGATACTCGGCAAACTCAGGGCGGCGACCGGCGATATCAGCCTTTACAACGATTACGCCGCGATAACTTATTTCTTCAACAAGCATCTGCACGAATCGCTCGGGCTTGAGAACCTTTACGACCTTGTCAGAAGCGGGGGCTGGACTCTCCCCAAAGCTATCGAGATGAGCGAAGCGGCGGCGATGGACCTCAACGGAAACGGAGAGCCGGATATCGAAGACAGCTTCGGTATGCTGCTTGAACCCTCTACGCTTCGATATACTTTCTTTTCCTCCGGGGTCAGATTTACAAAGACAGACTCGGACGGCGTGCCGCAGCTCTGCGTCAATCAAGACCTTGCGTCGCGCGTTGTCGACACCCTTGTTCCGTTTATGAAGGACAAGCGAGTCAATATACTGTCGAGCAACTACGGCGGATATTCAAATACTTATACCGATCTGATGCTGCCGATGTTCCAGGATAACCGCGCTCTGTTCTATAACAACCAAATGCTCGTTGCGCTCAACCTGCGCAATATGGAGGCGGATTTCGGGATAGTTCCTCCTCCGAAGCTGGACGAAGCGCAGGCGGAATATCTCTCCCCGGTGAACGACTGGTGGAGCACCCTGGTAGTTGTTCCCAAGACGAATACGCAGCCGGAGATGACGGGACAGGCGATAGAGGCGATGGGCTTTTACGGTCAGCAGATTGTAAGACCGGCTTTTATCGACACAACGGTCAAGTCGAAGGCGCTCCGCGACGAGGATTCCTCGGAGATGATGGAGCTGATTTTCAAAAATCGCGTCTATGACGCCGCCACTATTTTCGATTTCGGAGGCTTAAGAAGCATAGACGATCCTCTGATGAGCCGCGGGGAAGGCAGCTTCGCGTCGTCATACGCCAAGATAGAGCCGAGAGCTCAGAAGGCGATAGACAAACTGATCGGAGAGCTTTCGGGTATGTGAGGGGAACGAAAAAGGAACTGTTATTTAAATATTGCGCAACATCACAATAAATTAATAATATCTTAATTATTTTCCATTTTCTTTCGGCGGTTATGGTTGTATAATTCAGGCATACCCCAACCTTATATACAGACATTTTTGTTTAAAAGGAGAATTGCCATGAAAAGAACCCTTATTTTGTGTCTTTGCGCAGCTCTCGCCGCTTTTTGCGTCATTCCCGTCTTCGCCGTCGATACGGGAAATAACCTCGGAACCGTAAGCGGCACCCTCGAAGTCCCGAAGCTTGACGGCGTAAAGGATGACGTTTACAAAAACGCGCTTGTCCTTGACGGCGGGCTTTTGCAGGACGACAACACAGAGGCGCAGTCGGACGCGACATATTACTTCATTTACGACGCGGAGGCGCTCTGGGTATTCTGCGAAATTACCGACCCGACGCTTGAGACCGCCGCCGAAGACCCGCAGCAGCCGAACTATAAAGTCGACTCGATTGAGGTAATGATCGACTTTACCAACGAAGGCGAAAATATACCGGACGAAACCCCGCTTCAGTGCCGAATTGACCACAACAATCTAATTTCCGCGCGCGCCGGAGGCAGCGTCATGACAAAAAAACTAACGCCCAAGCAGCGGCCTAATTTCCGCGCGCGCCGGAGGCAGCGGCGAATCGCTTTATCTCCGTGAATCGGAGGGCGGCACAGTGACGTTCTTCGACGCCCAATCCGTCAAAACCGACGTGGGATTCAACGCCGAATACCGCATTCCGTTCCCCGAGAAATCAGCTGTTGGCGCTAAGATCGGAATCAACCCCAGCTACAACGACTGGAGCGCCGACGGCTCCGAGCGCGTCCTCATCGGCGTAAAAGAAGGCGTCCAATCGTGGACGGCGGATCAATACGACTATATCACCTTAGGCGAATTCATTGACCCGGAACCGGAACCCGAACCGGAGCCGGAACCGGCCGCTGCGCCGGCGGCAGAACCCGCGCCCGAACCTGCGCCTGCCGCCGAACCTGCGCCTGCGGCGCCGCAGAAAGCAGCTCAGACTTCGGATATTACAGCGATAATGGCTCTTGCGGCAGTAATCTGCGCCGGAGCTTACGTAATAACGAAAAACAAGAGATAAGATTTTATTTCCGTCCCGCCGCAAAGCGGCGGGCTTTTTTGAAGTTTTTCACGGCAAATCTTATGCTGCGGCAAGGAAATATGTTAAATTTTCTTATAATTCAGAATCATGTATCACATTATTCATTATTCTGAGATATAATTTAATTTATATAAAGCAAGTTTATACACCGGTTTTTGTATTTCAAATCAACAAACAAAGACGCCGGCTTTGAGAGGACATCATGTTATACAAAAAACGCTTAGGCGACCGCAGAGACGCCGCACTGGTACGCAACATCGACGCTTTGCACTATGTCACCCCGCTTCTCTTTCCCGGCCGCACCGCAAACGAGGCCTTCATCTCGGAGACTCTTGATCTCTCGAAGCTCAACGCCTTTCTGGAGCGCAAAAACGCGGAGGGGTCTGATTTCCGGTACACCTTCTTTCATCTGATGGTGACGGCGATGCTCCGCGTCATCACGCAGCGGCCGCTGCTCAACCGCTTCATCAAAAACGGATCGATGTTTCATCGCGACGAGATCAGCGCTTCCTTTATCGTGAAAAAGCGCCTTTCCGATTCGGCGGGAGAGGGGCTGGCAATCGTCCGCGCCTGTCCTTCCGACAACCTCGACTCAATTCACGAGATAATCAAAAAACAGGTCCGGCTGAACCGGTCGGAAACGAACGACCGCTCTTCCGATGTGATGGAGATACTCGTTTCCAGATTTCCCCGATTCCTTTCGAGGTTCATCCTGAGGGCGGCGGTATGGCTGGACAAACACGGGCTTGTGCCGCAGTCGCTTATCGAGACCGATCCTTACCACCGCTCGGTGCTGCTCTCGAACCTGGGTTCGATCCGGCTTCAGAGCGGATACCATCATCTTTCGAACTGGGGGACGACTTCGATTTTCGTCACGGTGGGCGAAATAAAGCCGCGTCCGTTCTTTCGTCCGGACGGGACATACGAGATGAAAAACAGCGTCGACATCGGTCTTACGATAGACGAGCGGATCGCCGACGGATACTATTACGCGAAATCGGTAAAGATGCTGAAATCCCTGCTCGAAAACCCGGAACTGCTCGAGGAGACGATGGATACGCCGATAAGGGTGGAGAAAAGAAGGCCATCGACGCAATAAGAGGGTATGTAAAGGCTTTTGCCGACAGCGTCGATGAGCGGCTGAGCGCTAAAGTGTGTATAAACGCTCTTGCCGACAGCTCAGATGAGCAGCGATCGCAATAAGAGGGTATGTAAAGGCGCTTGCCGGCGCGTCGATGAGCGGCGACCGCAATAAACGGGAGGGGAATCGCGCTTGCCGGCGGCGTCGATTACAATTAAAAAAAGACAGCTCATGCGAACTGTCTTTTTTAAATCCGAATACTAAAAAATTAAGATTTATTGCATTTATTTACATTATAATCAAAAGATCCGTTTGCATTTGTTTGCGGTTCGGAATATAATTATAAACGAAAAGAATAAACATTTCAGGGGTAAAATAATTGAATATTCAGTTTGACGGAAATTTGTCTGAAAATTACGTTTCAACACCTCAAAGAGTAAGAGTTATAACGGAAGATTGGATGCGCAGGAATATGTATTGCCCGCGATGCGGATTCGCGCGTATCGAGCAATTTGAAAATAACAGACCTGTCGCCGATTTTTTCTGTTCAAATTGCGACAATGAATATGAACTGAAAAGCAAAAGCGGAAATTTGGGAAGAAAAATAACCGACGGCGCTTATTATACGATGATAGACAGAATTACAAGCAATAAGAATCCCGACTTTTTCTTTCTCACCTATTCAAAAACAGAGAACAAGGTGAACGATCTGATATTGATTTTAAAACACTTTTTCGTCCCGGATATCATTGAAAGAAGAAATCCTTTAGGTCCGGATGCGGGTCGCGCGGGATGGGTGGGCTGTAATATTTTGATCGACAAAATTCCGGAACAGGGCAGAATTTCAATAATATCAAGGGGAGGAGTATCGGATTCCGACACCGTGGTATCCAAAGTGAATCGAAGCAGCAGCCTTGAGGTCGGCAACATAAACAGCCGCGGATGGCTTATGGATATTTTAAATTGCGTCAATCGCATTCAGGCGCAAGTGTTTACCTTGAATGAAGTTTACGCATTCGAAGAAGAACTGCAGATAAAACATCCCGATAACAATAACATAAAACCCAAGATCAGGCAGCAGCTGCAATTTCTGAGAGACAAAGGATTTCTGGAATTTTTGGGCAGCGGAAGATACAGAAAAATAATATGAGGTGCAGAATGAAAAAATACAAAATAGTTATAGAGGAAACAGTAACCGGAGAATTTGAAATTCTTGCGGAAAACGAAAACGATGCCGTAGAAAAATCCATACAAAAGTATAAAGCCGCCGAATTTGTTTTGGAGCCCGGCGTATTGCAGAATGTCAGGATAGCTTTAATAAAACCGGATAAAGACGATTCGGAAATTGAATGGGTTGAATTCTGAACCCGGTTTTCTAAAAATCTCAAAGGAGCGGACCGCTTTAAAGCAGTTTCGCTCCTTTTAATTATAATAATATTAATTTATATAATTCCCCTCATATCCATATAAACACGGAAAACCTTTTCCCGCAGCGGGGGCAGACGGCGGTTTTCTTTCCTCTGTGCCCTTTTTTGACCGGGAAGCAGAGGACGGCGCGGCAGTCGGGGCAGCGGCGGTAACGGTTGGTTCTTATATGTCTGATGCGGTTTTTTGTCAGTTCGGCGCCGTTTTTTATTCTTGAACCCGCGCGGAGGAAGAATCGCCGGACGGCGTAGACGGCGTCAAGGAATACGGCGTTTTCCCGGCGGCGGGCGGCGAAGTTCCTTGAAAGCAGCCGGAAGACGGCGAAGACGAGAGGGATCAGGGCGCAGGCCGCGATGATACGGTAAACGAACGGATTGCGATATGAAAACGGCGAGGCGGCAAGGATTATCGTGACATGGGCAAACAAAAGAAAGCCGCCCAGCGGGTCGAAGCCGTATCTGCCGGAAAAAAAGCGCCGGACGCGCGCCGCCGCTGCTGCGAGCCATTCCCTGAAGTTAAAGCGGGACAAGATCTCATCTCCTTTTTGTATTTTTTGCGTGACGGTTTTTTATATCGTTCCGGTATCGGAATCGCCGCGAAGGCCGGCGGATCGGTATTCGAAAGCCGCGGTTTTTCCGTTTGTCCGCCGGGTTTTATGCGTTTCGGCGGCAGATGATTTTTCGCAAAACTATATGCAGCATATACCGAGTATACAGCCGAAAAACCCGCGAAGCCTTATGGCATAACGACCTCAAAAAAATCAAAGTCGGGCTTTATGCAGGTATATATTTTTTTAAGGTGAGGGGGAAAACTCCGCGGTCCCGGTTTCATCCGAGGGCGCCGGCCGGGGACAGCCGCCGGAAATTCTGTAAAGTCCGCTTTACATAAGGGCCGCCTCGTCCGCGCCGGAAAATGTGGAAATCTCCCGATTCTGTGGAGAAAGGCTGTGGAGAATGTGGAAAAGCCGGGTTTTAAAGGGATTTTTCGGCGTCAAACGCCTTTTTTCTGTGGAAAACTCTGTTGATATGTGGAAAAGTCCGGGTTTTTACACCCGCCCTGCGGTATATTATTATTTTAACACCGGCATATATACATGACTTTGCATTTTTGTAAAATGAGTGATAAAACTTTTTCGGCGGAGAATGCGCCGGATGCGCCGAAGCGCCGCCGGATGCGGCGAGGCGCCGCATCCGGGATAATTTGCGAAGGCGGGCTAAATTTAATCTTTGACTGTTGACTTAATTCACCGGTTAATGGTATAATAGAATTGAATCGAAAAAAATATCCGACGAAAGAAGGTGTATGAATGCGACTTATAAAATCAAGACCCTGTCTTGCCCTTCCGATATCCAACAACATGCCCGCCGTCCGCGTCACCTTTTCGGCAGGCGGCGACGATGTATGGGAACTTGACTGCCGGCTCGACTTTGAGAACCCGGCTTATACAATTCCGCTCGACTTCTCCCGCTTCTTCGGCGATGCGGACGAGATTGAGCTTCAGATCAGTCCCGATTTCGAGTTTGAAGACTGCGAACTTGTAAAATCCGAATATGACGAGCTTTACCGCCCGCAGCTGCGCTTCTCTCCGATGTACGGCTGGACAAACGATCCGAACGGCCTCTGCTTCTACAAGGGGCTTTATCATATGTTCTTCCAGCACAATCCCGCCGGTACCACCTGGGGCAACATGCACTGGGGACACGCGACATCAGAAGACCTGACTCACTGGACGGAACACAAAATAGCCCTCTATCCCGACCCCGACGCGCATACAATTTTCAGCGGCTGCGCGATTGTCGACCATGACAACGTCTCCGGTCTCGGCAAGAAGAACAATCCCGCGATGCTGCTTTTCTATACCGGCGCGGGACAGCCGTTTGAACAGCGGCTGGCTTATACGACCGACGGATTTACCTTCCACCGCTACGAAAGCGGGCTCGGAGTCTCCGGAACCGCGGTGGTGCCGCATATCCGGGGAGACAACCGTGACCCGAAGGTCATATGGTGCGAGGAGCTGTCGAAATTCGTGATGGCGCTTTATCTCGCCGACAATACCTTCACCCTGCTGACATCGTCGAATCTTCTCGACTGGACCCGTCTTCAGGACATCGAGCTGCCCGGCGACGCCGAGTGCCCCGATTTTTATCCTCTCGAAGCCGACGACGGCAGCCGCCGCTGGGTATTGTCCGGCGCGTCCGGCCATTATTACGTCGGCGAATTCAAGAAGGGCCGCGCCGGAACCGGCCTTATCTTCGAGCCTACCCAGGGATGGAGATCCTTTCAGCCTACCGGGGGAGCCGGAGACCCGCCGACCCTCGGCTACGCCGCCCAGACTTTTTCCGACGAGCCGAAGGGGCGAAGGATAAGAATTTGCTGGCAGCGAGTCTCGACTCCGAACGGCGCCGTTTTCAACCAGAATATGAGCTTTCCGCATGAAGTGAAGCTCGTCCGGGAGCGCAGCGGGGGATTCCGCCTGACGGCTCAGCCGATAAACGAGATAACCCTTTTGATAACCGACCGCGGCCACGCCCTCCGCGCCGACTTCGATGTCGTCAGCAATACCGACGCTTCGCTTATGCTCCGCGGAGTCAAAATTCCGCTGCCGAAAGGCGAATACCGCGCCACCGTCCTGCTCGACGGCAATTCCTGGGAAAGATACATCCCGGCGCTCGGCGACGTCTGTTCCGGCGTCATGCCGACGATGACCCCGCCGGAACCGAAAAAGCGCTCCAGCCGCCGCAAGCTGCTTCCGCTGCGGCCGATATACACCACCCGCGACAAAGGCGGATATTTCTTCGAGCGCGCCACCGTAAAGGCTTACGGCGAAAAGGCGCTGGAATCCGTCTGGAAAAAACCCTTCAAAGCTGAGGTTGAATTTTAATGGACAAGAGACCGGAAGTCAATACGGCGCAGGATGAGCTGCTGAATCTGCAGCGCTCCCTTTCGCAGGAAACAAAAACAGCCGACAGAATCACCGTGATTCTGTTCGTCGTTCTGATATTCGCGCTGGCGGCTTTGATGATCATCCTGCCCGACCGGGAATTCTCCGAGCAGGAGAACCGCTATCTCCAGAAACAGCCGGAGTTTACGATAAAAAATCTGATTGACGGCAGCTACACCGGAAAAGTCGGTGACTACTTCGCCGACCAGTTCCCCTTTCGCGACGCCTTCGTCGCGATTAAAGGCGCCGCCGAGATAGCCCAGGGCAAGCGGGAGAACAACAGCGTCACCCTCGCCTCCGACGGCTACATCATCAAGCGCGGCGGATATCCCGATTATGAAACCGCTGACAAGAACCTCAGCGGCATCATAGCCTTCGCCGACGGCGCCGGGCGGCTCGGCATCCCTTATGTTGTCGCAATCGCCGGCCGGGGAGAGGACGTGCTTCGGGACAAACAGCCGGCGCTTTATCCGAGGGATATTCAGGACAAGGCATACGAGTATCTGCGCGACAATTTAGATTCCGTCGAAAACCTCAGCTATCTCGACCTCCGCGCGCCCTTCGCCGCCGACGAATCCGGCGAACAGCTCTATTACAAGACCGACCACCACTGGACCTCCCGCGGGGCGCTGATGGGCGCGAATCTGATTTTGAAGGAACTCGGCGCCGAAACGCACGACTATTCATACTACTCCCCCGAAACCGCTTCCGACGCCTTCTACGGCACTACCTGGTCGAGCGGCGGCATGAAGTGGGTAAAACCCGACACAATCGAATTTTTCCGCTTTGAGGGCGACGAGGAGTTCGTCACGCATATCGACGACACCGGCGTCGAATACAAGGGCTTCTACGACCGCGCCTACCTCGAAAAGAAGGACAAATATTCAAGCTTCATCGGCGGCAACAACGCCCGCGTCGACATCTACAAAGTCGACGAAACCGGCGCGCGCGTCGAGCGGCCGAAACTCGTCCTGCTCAAAGACAGCTTCGCCCACTCCGCCGCCCCCTTCCTCGCCCAATCTTACGACCTTATCTACATCGACCTGCGCTACTACAAAGACTCGGTCTTCAAACTCTGCAAAGAAGAAGCCGTCTCCGCCGTCGCCGTCCTCGTCAACTTCGACTCCCTCGAATCGTCGTCCACCTTCGGGCTTCTGAAAATGGGACTTTGATTTTTTGGGGGGACTTCGTCCCCCCCTGCCCCCCTACCAGAAAACTTTTGAAAAAGTTTTCTGGACATTCAAAACTTTTTGGGACAAATAATAGGTTAATTGTCAGCTAATTTCAATAAATTGATTTTGCCAAAGGCAAAACTCGCAGAATAGCGCGGAGCGCTATTCAATACCTCATAGAAAAAACACAATCTAAGACTTAACTTCGGAGCGGAGACGTTTCACCGAAGGTGAAACTCTCGACTTGCGCTTCGCGCAAGTCAGGGGCGAGCGATATATTGTCGAAGACAATATTCGCAGAATAACCGCGAAGCGGTTATTCATGGACTTCTCAAAACATCTGATAATTATTATATGCAAAAAATATCTCCCGCGCGGCTGTTTTACGCCGCGCTGATACTCTGGGCGGCGCTGCTGCTGGTCTCGCTCGGGCTCGGCGCCGCGCTTTACTCAATCTCCGGCGATGTGCTGAAAGAAGGGCTTTACAAGGCGCTCGACTTTGTCTCGTCACTGCTTTCCCTCGCCGCATTTTTCGCGCTTATGGCGGTACTCGGCATAAGCCGGTATTATGATCTCATAACCGAAAAGATTACCGCCGTCTGTATCGCCGCCGCGCTGACGCCGCAGATAAGCTCGACGATACTCGTCGCGATCTATCAGACGGACTTTGCCGACAGGATTGGATATTACCTGATTTCTATCTGGACGGAAATCGTTTTTGCGGCGGTCATTTTTTTGACGGTGATAATCGCCGCCATGCTGCTGCGCGGGCGCGGAGTGCGGAAGGTCTTTATTGCCGCGATGGGCATCTGGCTGCTGCTTTCGCTGAGCCAGGAGCTGATAACCACCGTCGACTTCCTTTATGAGATCAAAGATCCGACCGCGGGCGAGATAATTTCGATAATCACGTCGTATATATTCCCCGCCGTCAAAGCCTTCCTGGGCTATGTCCTTTCCTGCGCCGTGCTGGAGCTCATGACCGAGAAAGAGCCGGTTTCGGCTGCGGCGGATCGGCAGGCGGCGCCGAATCCGACAGAAGCGGCGGAGCCGCCGGCGCCAAAACCGAAAACCGACAAAAAACAGAGACGATAACTGTTTTTTAATATAATGAGACGAGAGGTTTGCCATGACGACACTCGAATTCGTAAAAAAGCTGATGCCTTCCGCCGATCTGGGCGAAGAAAGCTCGTTGCCGCCTTTTGCCGATTTTTCGACGGCCGACGGGAAATCAAATTCCTGCCTCGACGAAGACGACGAGCTGTTTATAAACTTCGGCTCGGTGCCCAGCTCCTTCCCCTACCGGGATCAGGACAACTACACCCGGGAGCTGACCGACCGCGAGTATGAATTCGCCGTCCTTGAAAATGAGTATCTTCGGGCCGAGTTTCTGCCGGATTTCGGCGGAAAGCTCTGGTCGCTTGTCGATAAAAAGACCGGGCGCGACCTGCTTTTCGCAAATCCGGTCGTCCGCCCCTGCAACCTTGCGGTGCGCAACGCCTGGACCTCCGGCGGCGTTGAGTGGAACTGCGGATATCTGGGACATCATCCGCACACCTGCTCCCGGCTCTACACCGCCGTCACCACCTTAGGCGCGGATATCGTCAACGAAACGCAGGGGATAACCTATAAAGCCGACACTCCGGTGCTCCGCATGTACGAATACGAGCGGGTTCGCGGCGCCGTCTATCAGATGGACTTTTTCCTGCCCGACGGCTCGCCGGTGCTGCTCTGCCGGATGCGGATAGTCAACCCCA
>DUUJ01000032.1 GCA_012841635.1 Clostridiales bacterium
CAATATCGAGGTTGAGCTTGTCAAGAGTCCATTTTCCGGCGGAGACTGTCTCGTAAATATTTCCGAGAGAATAATCTTCAACCATTCTCTTGTTGAAGAATACAACCTCCTGATTCCGGATCATGTCCAGTGTATAGTCTCCGACCGCTGTGTAGAGTTTATTCAGTATCCGAACGTTTTGATTCCACCCGTGGCACCACCAGGGGCGGTCGAAATCAAGATAGTTAAGCGTCAGAAGGTCGGTGAAAGCTCCGAGTGTTTCGCAGCCCCACCAGTAGTCGGGCACGACGATGTCAAACGCGCCGTCCGCTGCTAAAAGGGAATTGTTTACGACGGCGCGAAGACCGGAGTTCCAATCGTCAGAATAATCGACAACATGGAGGGTAATTCCGAATCGCTCCTCAACGACCCGGTTGCGGGCAAAAACCGCGTCGTTTTTAATCTCGCCGGTTTCTTCTTCGGTGAAGAAGTCGTCAAGCCGGGAATTTCTGACTGCAATGGTGAAATCGGCGCCTACGAAATCGATATCGGGCAATCCGTCTCCTAAAGTTGTTTCTTCGGCCTCGGTGTCTGAAATTTCGGCTGCGGGAAGATTATCCGTTTCGTTTTTGCTTGACGAAGGCGGCTTCCCGCAGGAAACAAAGACAGATACGGCTAACATAATGGCAAGCAATAAAGCTGTAAATCTCAAAAATCTCATAATCTTTCCTCCTTCAAGTCGTCAGCCGCAACGTCGCAGTTGTTTTCAATCTACAAGAAAACGCCGGATGAAATCGCGGGCGAAGAGAATTCCCCTTTCTCCGCGCGGGATATCGGCGCGCCAGGCGCTTGAGTGCGGCTCGATCGAAAGACCGCCGGTGTAACCGCGGGAATACAGGATAGCAAAGATTTCCGACCAGCGCAGGGCGTCCATGCCTGCGGGAGGATCGTCAACACCGCGGCTGCCGGCTCTTACGGCGCCTTTGACATGCATATGCCCTATTCGGTCTCCCCAGTCGGAAAGCTCAGCCAGGTAATCGGATCTGCGTCCGAAAGAGTGCGAGGAGTCGAATTTGATTTTAAGTTCGGGCAGCTCGCCTAAAACAACCTTCCACTGAGCGTCGGAGTGAACGAAATTCTCCCAGTCGCAGTTGTAAACGCAGATATTCGTTTTTCCTCCGGCACGCTCCAGCAGCCGTCCGAACAGCTCTATCGCAGCGGTGTAGTTTCGATAGAGAGTTGCATCGGAAGCATAGTTGCAGCCGCAGACGAAGTTCGGCGAACCCACTTCTATCGCCGCGTCAAGCAGCGACGCAAGGAATTCGAAGCGTTCCGGATCTATCTTTCCGCCGATGTTGCAGTCCATGTTCCAGCGGCCGACAGACTGAATCGGAATTCCGGTACGTTTGATGTTTTCCTTTATCGATTCCTTGTTTTTTAGAAAGTTTTCGATATCCGGATCAAAGTTGCAGCAAACCTCGATAAATTCGAGTTCGTTCTTTTTGACAAAGTCGAAATCCGCCGCGGAATATCCGCGGATAATTCCCAGTTTCATGTTAAATACCTCACGTGATTTTATTGTATTTTTGCTTTCTTTCTCTATGATACCATATTTGTGCCGGCTTTTCAATAAAATTTTTAAAAAACAGGTGAAAATATTGAGATTATATGGTATAATCTATAAAACACCGATACGGAGCTTAATATAAATGCAGAAATATCTTGAAACCGGCAGGATCATCAACGTTCACGGTACAGGCGGTATGGTTAAAGTCGAATGCTGGTCGGACAGTGTCGAAGCCGTAACTTCATTGCCTTATATATATTTTTCTCCCGAAGGCGACGGCAAGCGCAGAATCGAGAAAGCGTCGTATATGAAACAATTCGCGCTCCTGAAGCTTGAAGGGATCGACGACCGCGATTCGGCTGCTTCTCTGCGGGGAAGGGTAATTTATGCGGATCGTGAGGATATCGCGCTCGAAGAGGGCGACCATTTCATAGCCGACCTTATCGGACTTAAAGTTTTCGACGCTGATACCGGCGAAAATTACGGAGAGATATCCGATGTTCTCGTTCAGGGCGCGCAGGATCTTTATGTTGTATCACGCCCCGACGGCGCGACTTCTCTTTTGCCGGCGATAAAACCCTTCGTCATTGATATAGACTATGAAAACGGCGTCAAAGTCCGTCCGATACCGGGGATGTTTGACGACGGCGCATCAGAAGCCTGACATGAGATTCGATATTCTGACCCTTTTCCCCGAGTTTGTAAGCGCCGTGCTTGACGAAAGCATAATCGGCCGCGCCCGCAAAGCGGGAAAGCTTGAAATACACACACATCAGATCCGCGACTGGTCGGAAGACCGTCACCGCCGGGTAGACGACACGCCATACGGCGGTGGGAAAGGCATGGTAATGGCCGCCCCTCCGCTTGTTGCGGCTATGGAAGCGGTTGCGGCGATGGGGGAGGGGGACACCGCCAACGCAAGAAGGATTTACATGTCTCCGAAGGGAAGGCTGCTGAATCAGAAAGAAGCTTCCCGCCTGACTTCATATGACAGGCTTATCATCCTTTGCGGCCATTACGAGGGAATTGACGAACGGGTTATCGACCTCTGCATCGACGAACAGATAAGCATCGGCGATTACGTGTTGACAGGAGGCGAGCTTCCCGCCTGTATTCTCTGTGACTGTGTCGGGCGGCTATGCCCGGGTGTGCTGTCCGATGACGAATGTCATGAGATCGAAAGCTTTGCCGGCGGATTGCTTGAATACCCTCAGTACACAAGACCGCAAAGCTTCCGCGGGCTTGAAGTACCCGAAGTGCTTCAAAACGGAAATCACGCGCATATCGAGCGCTGGCGCTATGAAAAGTCGCTCGAGCTGACAAAAAAACTGCGCCCGGATCTGCTGTGAGCGATATAAATAAAAAAAGCCACCCCCGCCGTACGGTAATATTGATGATGGCGGCGACGCTGCTTGCGAAAGCCCTCGGCCTTCTGCGAACGGTGCTGCTTGCTTCAAGCTACGGCACCGGACTCGAAGCAGCCGCGTTTGCCGAAGCCTCGGTAATACCGCTCACGGTATTTGATATGCTCCTCGGAGCGGCGATTCCCGGCTCTTTTATCCCCGCTTATAACAGACTGCTTGCCCGCGAAGGAACCAAAAGAGCGGATAATTTCGCGCAGAGATTTGTAAACGTCGTTTTGCTTTTCTGTGTGGCATTGGTCGGTATCGGAATTGTATTATCACCCCAGCTAATCTCGTTTCTCGCTCCCGGGCTCAGCGGCGAGGCAAAAGAGCTGGCATCGGTGCTTCTGCGAATGATGTTTCCGATGATCATTTTCACCGGCGGCGCATATACGCTTACCGGGATCATGCAGTCTAAGGGGCGCTTTCTGCTTCCGGCTCTGATATCCGCCATTTCAAATGCCGGAGTGATAATCTATCTTGCGCTTGTAAATCCCTTACTAGGTGAAAACGGAATTTACGGCCTTGCCGCTGCATATGTTGTCTCCTGGCTGATACAACTCGCAACGTTGGTGTTCCCGCTTGCATTATCCGGTAAAGACAGATTCCTGCTCAGTCCGGCGGCAGGAATACGCGATCCGGAGCTGCCCGCAGCGCTGAAATCTGCCCCGCCGGTGATGATCGGCGCATGGCTGATGCCCGCGGCGCTGCTGCTGGGAACCGCATTTTCCTCTTTTTCCGACACGGACGGCGGGATATCGGTATTTACATATGCCTATAACGTCTATCTGATGATAACCGGGATCCTGACCTATTCGATATGCAACTATGTCTTTCCCGAACTGTCAAGGCTTTCCGGAGCCGGCGACGACGAAGGCTTCATAAAGACGCTGCGCAGGGGATTTGATTCGGCGCTGACCCTGACCCTGCCGTTTACTGCGGCGGTATTCATCCTCTCCGGCTGCGGAGTCTCCGTAATGTATCAGCGAGGGGCATTCGGAGCCGAGTCCGCCTCCATGACCGCCTCCGCGCTTCGCTTCATAGTTCCCGCAATGCCGGCTTTTGCCGTGATCGAGCTTCTGAACCGCGCGTTTTACTCGAAAGGCCTTGATAAGATACCTATGATCGCGGCGATCTGCGGTATAGCCTCAGACGCTGCGGTATCTGCTGTCCTGATATTTTCTGGAGCGCTCCCGGTGCTTTCGGGAGCGGCTGCCGGACTCTGTGTCGGTCAATGGGTTGCAGCGTTGGTTCTGCTTTTCGCTTCGACAAAAAAACTGAACGGACTTTTTGACGGGTTCGTAAAGCGCACATGGAGTCTCTGGCTCGGTTCGGCGTTGAGTGCGGCGGCAATGTCGGTATTGTATCGCCTGCTAGACAAAGATCCTTTTCAGAGCGGATTTGCCGGGAATCTGCTTACTTGTTTTGCGGTATTTCTTCCCGGAGCCGCGATATATGCAGCCGTTCTCAAAATCAGCTCAAAATTCGTCAACAAAGCCGTCAAGTAAATACAGGTACAAATATGAAAACTGCAGATGATATTAAAAAGCGTCCGCCGGATAAAAACAACGCCGGTTCCGGATTTATCGGATTGATCACCGGCTCGCTTTTGTTGGGCAGTCTGATCAGATTCGCCGATTATCTTAACGCGAAGCTTGCCGAAAGTATGATCGGAACCGCTTTTTCGTCATATGATTCTTCATTAAAAAGGCTTTCCGGATACTATGAAAAAATCGGTTCGGCGCAAATCAGGCTTATCGGGAGGATCAAACGCTTCTTTTTGAACGGTTTTTCCGGCAGCTTTATTCTCAATGCCTTCTCCAACAGCCACAGCGCGATGCTTGCAATGCCGATGCGAAGCTGGGGAATCGGATTTCTTTCCGCCGGTCTTTATACAGCAGCAATCTGGATGCTGAAACATTTTGTGCTGTTTTCCGATACGCGCCTTATCGATTTGCTTATCGGTGCCGCGGCGATACTTATCTCTTTGCTCTTTTTTGCATCCGGGAATACTCTCTCTGCCGAGATATGCTCATCCCGCATTGCCGGCTTTTTCCTGTTCCGATTTTTGGGACTCAGACGTGATGATATTCAAACGGATGAAGTAGACAGCAGCAGGGGAGCCAGCGCGGCGGCTTTAGTTGCCGGAACTGCTATCGGAATATTGACTTATTTCATTTCCCCGATTTATATTTTTGCGGGGATCGCCGCGCTTATGGCGTTAAGTCTTATCGCGCATTCACCGGAAAGCGGACTTATAATTATTTTGCTTGCTCTTCCGTTTTCTCCGACAATGGCTCTGGTTGCATTAAACTCCTGGTGTGTATTGTGCTGGATCATGAAGCTGTTAAGCGGAAAAAGAACGCTTAAAATAGCCCCTGTCGATATCTGGATAATGCTTTTCGGCATTGTTTATCTTCTCGGAGGATTTATATCCGCAGGCGGAGGGGCGTCGGTCAAACATTCGGTCGTATTCTGCAATTTCCTTCTCGCATATTTTATGTGCGTGAACCTGATACGCACCGGAGTCTGGGTCAAGCGCTGTGCGGTAGCTATGACTGTCGGTGCGGCGCTGGTATCGCTGTACGGGATATATGAATATGTATTCGGACTGACCGAAACCATCTGGCAGGATACCGAAATGTTTGAAAATATTTCCGGACGGGTTGTATCGACTTTCGGAAATCCGAACGTGCTTGCCGAATACCTGCTGCTTACAATCCCGATTGCCTTGTCGCTTGTTTTCGCGGCAAAGAAAGGCTGGGAGAAGTTTTCATATTTCTCGGTATTCGGTATTGCAATGATCTGCATCGTGCTGACATGGTCGAGGGGCGCCTGGCTCGGTCTGATAATAGCAAGTCTGATTTACCTTTTGCTGCTCAACCACAGAACACTGCTGCTGATATTCGGCGGAATCTTCGCGCTTCCGTTCCTTCCGTATCTGCTGCCGCAGTCCGTTGTCAGCCGTTTTACATCCATCGGAAACCTTGCCGATACTTCAACTTCATACAGAGTAAATATCTGGAAAGGCGCGCTGAATATCGCCCAAGATTTCTTCATTTCCGGAGTGGGCACCGGAAATCAGGCGTTTATCACGGTGTATCCTAAATATTCGCTTGCGGGCATCGAAGGTGCGCCGCACAGTCACAATTTGTATCTTCAGCTTCTTGTTGAATTAGGGTTCTTCGGTCTTCTGCTGTTCATAGGCGCGATGATCTCCTTCGCGAGAGCCAATTTCAGCTTTTATCGCGGTGACTATTCAACAAAAACCGGACTTAGGTATGTCTCGGTCGGCGGTTTTGCAGGCGTGCTTGCGGTGCTTGCACAGGGAATGACCGATTATGTCTGGTATAATTACAGAATATTCCTTCTGTTCTGGATGCTTGTCGGTCTGACTATCGCCTCACGGCGCGCCGGAATATTCGAAAACCCGATAAGAGCGGTAAAAAGATTGGAAGACTGCACCGAAGACAGGGCAGTGCTTGATATAATAATGACATAATACGGTGATGTGATATGAAAAGCAAAATCAGATTCAATATTATAGACATTCTGCTGCTTTTGACGATAATCGCGGCGGTGGTTTTGGCGGCTTATTTTGTAATGAGCGGACGGGTGGGACAGCAGGCGGCGGATCCCCAGAGACAGATACAGTATACCGTGCTGCTTACAAAAGTAAGAGGCGAGTTCAAGGGCAACATAAATATCGGAGACAGTGTAACGGACACGGTCAAGCTGATGCCTATCGGTGAAGTAACAGACATAAAAACGGTACAGACTTCGATTGAGATCGAGGATGAAAACGCAGGCAGGATTGTTTCCGCGATACTGCCGGATAATTATGACATAACGGTAACCATAACGGCGGAAGCCACCGTATCGACCGGATTTTATATGATAGGCGGGTATCAGATACAGGTAGGAACGCTTGTAAGTCTGAGGGTTCCTGATTTTACCGGCGTCGGTTACTGTACTTCGATAACGGAGGTGAACTGAAATGGCAGAAAAGAAGAATAAGCTCCGCTTCAATGTTATTGACCTGGCAGTTATCATTATAATCATAGGCGCCATAGCCGGAACCGCTTTGCGGTATAATCTTGTGAGCCGCATCAGTTCGACCGGTGTAAGTGAAGAAGCCAACATTTCATTTATAGCCCGGGAGCTCAGGCTTTCCTCCGTCGACGGCTTTGTAGAGGGAGATGTCTTTTACTGGAAGCAGAACGGTATCAGGATCGGCACACTTGAGTCAAAGACTCGCGATTATAACGAAGTCTTTATTCATAACAGTGATTTTGAAATAGTCAAATCCTATAACGAACAGCGTTATGATGTCAGAGGCGTCATAAAAGCTTCCGGCAGCTTTACCGACGACGGCTTTATGCTCGGGGGGACTCAGTATATAGGTCCCGGCAAGGAAATGATCATTCAGTCGAAAAACATACTCGTTACCGTTACAATAACCGATGTAAGCAAAGTCTCCGGCGACTGATCGCCGGTTTTGCCGATAAATGATATAACGCGCAAAAAAACCGCTGAAATCCCGCTATCAAGAGATTTATTTAAATTTTCGCCTTGATTTTGTCGTTAAGCTATGTTATAATACTTACAGTTATTGTAAGCTTATAATGATATATGCAGCATAACCCTCAGGAGCATATAATTACACCGAGGCATAATTACAGATAGGAGCGATAAGACGATGATATCTCGCGACGTCACAATTCAGAATAATGTAGGACTTCACGCCAGACCCGCTACCTTTTTCATTCAGAAAGCCAATACATACAAAAGCTCTATCTGGGTGGAGAAAGAGGATCGCCGCGTAAACGCCAAGAGCCTTTTGGGCGTGCTCTCGCTCGGTATTGTCAAAGGAATGACAATCACCCTGATCGCCGACGGCCCCGATGAAAATGAAGCGCTTGAGGGACTGGCGGAGCTTGTCGACACCGGTTTCAACGAATAAGGAATTTTCGGAGTTTTTCGCTCCGGTTAAAAACAAAGCTCAGCCGTGCCTTTATCTTGGCAGCGGCTCCTGCTTTTTCCGATAAAGGAGCGGACGACTCCCGAGAGTTGTTTGCTCTTTTTTTCAATATCGGTTTCTTCAACCAAATGTTTACGAACGGCGTGCCGGCGGGAGGTGTCAGGGCTTGGAATCAAATCAAGAGCGGCTTGAGAGACTTCGCCTGAAAGCCGCATCATTGCCTTTTTCGCCGGGTATATATATCATGAAGGATATAAAATCCGCAGTGATTTATATCGGTAAATCAAAGGTACTGAGAAGCCGCGTAAGTCAATATTTCGCCGAAAGAGCCGATCAGTCGCCGAAAACCCGAAGAATGGTCTCCGGTGTAAACGACTTTGAGTATATTCTCGTCGATTCGGAGATGGAGGCGCTTACCCTTGAAAACAGCCTTATCAAGCTGCATAAACCGAGATATAATATAAGGCTGAAGGATGATAAGAACTACCCGTACATTCGGGTTACGCAGAACAGCGATTACCCCTCTATGACGGTTACAAGACGGCGTCAGGACGACGGCGCGATCTATTACGGCCCTTACAGCGGCATTAACATCGCATACGATATAATGCGTACCGCGCAGCGCGTCTTTCATGTAGCTTGCTGTAAGCTTGAATTCCCCCGGGACATCGGTAAAACCCGCCCCTGCCTGTATTCGCAGCTGGGACGCTGCATGGCGCCGTGTACCGGAAAAATAACTTCCGAAGAATACAAAGAAACTTTCAAAGATATAGCTACATTCCTGCGCGGCGGATATAAAGATGTTGTCAGCGATTTAAACGCCAGGATGGAGGCAGCGGCGGATGATCTCCGCTTTGAAGCCGCGGCGGTATACCGCGACCGCATCTCCGCTCTTACCAAAATCGACGAAAAGCAGAAAGTCGTCGGCGCGGGAGATTTAGATCAGGACGTTATAGGTTTTTATTCCGACGATTCCTGTTCCTGTCTTTCGATAATGAACGTCCGTTCCGGCAAGGTGGTCGACAATACCAACTTTATCTTTTCCGCCGAGCAGATTGCCGACGCAAACTCGCTTACATCTTTTATAACCGACTATTATCTAAAAAGGGAGTATATCCCCCGTGAGCTGCTGCTCGGAATTGACCTGAACGAAGGGGTCGGAGAAGGCGAAGACAACGAATCGCTTTTATCCGAATTTCTCAACACGCAGGCGGAACGCAGAGTTTATATAAAACATCCCGAACGCGGCGTTAACAAAGCCCTCGTTGCGATGGTCGCCGAAAACGCAAAGCAGGCCGCCGCGGAATATGTGATGCAGGCGGAACGCGACTCGGAAGTACTTATAAAGCTTGCCCGTATGCTCGCGCTTGAGGTGATACCCGAGCGGATAGAGGCATTTGATATCTCCAACATCGGCTCAGAGCATGTGACTGCCGGAATGATAGTCGCAATTGACGGACGTCTCGAAAAGAGCGAATACCGGTATTACCGGATCAGCGGCGGAAAGCTTGAAAATCCCGACGATTACCTGTCGATGCGGCAGGCGATCGGGCGGCGGCTGAAAAACCTTGAAAATCTTCCGGATCTTATTCTGCTCGACGGCGGCAGAGGTCATGTTTCGACGGTGCGTGAGCTGTTGGAAGAGCTTAATGTCGATATCCCGGTTTTCGGGATGGTCAAAGACGATTTTCATAAAACCCGCGCGCTTACCACCGACAAAGAGGAGATCTCGATAGCCAGAGAACAGTCGGTTTTCCAGTTTATATATAAGCTCCAGGAAGAGGTTCACCGTTTTACCGTCAGCCGCATGAACGATGCAAAGCGAAAAAGCGTCAAAAAATCATCTCTTACAGCGATCAGCGGCATAGGTCCTGCAAAGGCAAGGAACCTGCTTTCTCATTTCGGAAGTATATCTAAACTGAAAGCCGCGAATGTAGAAGAAATTGCGGCGGTAAAGGGGATAAGCCGTAAAAATGCCGAAGCAATATCGGCGTATTATTCGGGAGCTGACAAGACCGTCTCAACAGAAGAACAGATTACAGAGGAAAAATAAATGCGTATAATAACCGGGACTGCCCGCGGTACAAAGCTTTCGGCGCCGCAGGGGATTGAAAATACCCGTCCGACGTCGGATATGACCAAGGAAGCGGTTTTTTCGATGATCCAATTTGAAATCGAGGGCAGGAGAGTTCTTGACCTTTTTGCCGGCAGCGGCCAGATGGGTCTTGAAGCGCTCAGCCGCGGGGCGGAAAAGGCGGATTTTGTCGATTCATCTCAGGAGGCGGTTGAAGTCATTAAGGAGAATGCCAAGAAGACCCGTCTTTATGACCGCTGCAACATCCTCTGCGCCGACTGCAAGCGCTTTTTGAAGATGAAAGACACCGTAAAATACGACTTGGTTTTTATCGATCCGCCGTATAATGACCCCGATAAAATATACGAAGTATTGTCTCTTATGATTGAGGGAGATATGCTCGAAGACGGCGCTTTCGTATTCTGCGAAAGCCAGAGAAAAGAGCCGTTTTCCGCGCCGGGACTTACATTGCGCCGCCATTCGAGGTACGGCAGGGCGTATATAACCTTCCTGTTTAAAGAAGCCGCATCCGAACTGCCGGAGGCTTGAATCAGATGAAAGTTCTTATACCCGGAAGCTTCGACCCGGTGACGACCGGACACGCGGATATAATCCGCCGCGCCGCCGCGCTTTTCGGCGAAGTGACCGCCTGTATATTCGTAAACTCCGAAAAACGCAGTTCGGGTATGTTTACCTACCCGCAGCGGCTTGAGCTTTTGCGGCTTGTCTGCTCGGAAATCAAAGGAGCAAAAGCCGATATGTCGGATATGCTCATGGCGGAATACATGAAAAACGGCGGATATTCGGCTGTGGTCAAAGGGATACGCGGCGCCGCCGACATTGATTACGAGCTTATGATTGCCGATGTCAATCTGCATATCTGGGAGGGAGCCGAGACGCTTTTTCTGCCGTCTTCCGCCGAATACGCAAGGATAAACTCCACCGCCGTAAGAGAACTTATAAAATACCGCCTGCCGCTTGACGGCTGGGTGCCGCAAATCGCCGCCGGATATATCCGAAAGCTTACGGAATCCGGTGAGCTGAATAAATAACTTATTTATGGACGGTGAATCGATGCCGCAGCTTGAATTCAGTCACGAGCCGGTGCTGCTTTCCGAAGCGATAGACGCGCTTGATATAAAACCGGACGGCATTTACGCCGACTGTACGGCCGGCGGCGGAGGTCATTCTTTTGAGATCGTAAAACGTCTTTCATCCGGTCATCTGTTTTGCATCGACCAGGACGAAGAAGCGATCGAAGCGGTAAAAAAACGTCTCGGCGGCTTTGAAGACCGCTATACCGTGATCCGCTCAAATTTTTCCGAAGCCGAGAAGATATTCAAAGACATAATGCTTGACGGCGCTCTGATGGATATCGGAGTCAGCTCTCACCAGATAGACGATCCGAGCCGCGGCTTCTCGTATATGCAGGACGCGCCGCTCGATATGAGAATGGACAGCGACAATCCGTTCACTGCGGCGGATATTGTAAACGGTTATGACGAGACGAGACTCGCCGATATTCTGAAGCGATGGGGCGAAGAAAAATACGCGCGCCGCATTGCCGCAGCCATTGTAAAACAACGGCAGATACAACCGATAGCAGGAACACTCGAGCTTGTCGGAATAATCGAATCTGCGGTTCCCGGCAATTACCGCAGCTTGGGCGGTCATCCGGCGAAGCGAAGTTTTCAGGCGCTGCGAATTGAAGTAAATCACGAAATCGAGATTTTAACTCCGACAATCGGAGCGCTCGTCGACAGACTTTCCGTCGGGGGCAGGATAGCGATAATCACTTTCCACTCTCTCGAAGACAGAGAAGTAAAACAGGCATTCGCCGAGCTGTCAAAAGGCTGTGTCTGTCCTTCAGATTTTCCCGTCTGCGTTTGCGGCAGAAAACCGAAGGTCAAGGTATTTAAACCTGTCGTACCGGGTGAAACAGAGCTCAAGAACAATCCCAGATCTCACAGCGCAAGGCTCAGATACGCAGAAAAGCTGTCGGGACCTTATGAAAAGGCGGATTGATTTCGCCCTTTGAATCATTCAGGATAAAAAATATGCAAAAATCCGATAATGACTATAACAGAAGCAGAAGCCGCGGAACCGGCTCTCAGGCTTCTTCAAATAAAAATACCGGCCGCAGCGGGATATCCGGCAGCCGCGGATACAGTGTCGGCAGCCGTGCGGTAAGCAGTACCGGAAGTCCTCCCGGAGGACGTTCAAAAAGCAATACTTCGGGGGTACGCAGGACAAACCGGCCGTTGTCGCTTTCCGAACAGCCTAAACCAAAGAAAAGACTTTCAGCGGTTTATGTAGACGACCTTGCGGGTTCGGCGGATAATACGATTACATCTGACCGGAAGTCACCGCTGCCGATAACGGTAATTTTTATGACACTGCTTTGCACTGCGCTTTTCATGGTTATGGTTGCCTCATATGTCCGAATAAATGAATTTACCGTTGAGATCGAGCAGCTTCAAAGCAGGCTGGATAAATTAAAAAACGAACGCAGCGACCTTTCGATACAACTGGAGCAGAAAAACAATCTTCAGGAAATACAGGACTATGCCGTCAATGTTTTGGGCATGGTAAAGATTGACAAGCTTGCAAAAAAGTATATTACGGTCGAAGTCGAAGATAAGATAGAAGTGCTTGATAAGAAGCATCAGCCGTTAACAGATATTTTCGGCGGCAGTCTTGAAGAACCGGAAACCTCGGAAGAAACCGAAATGACAACTGAGACGGAAACCGAGACTGAAACAACAGAAGCATCCGTCGAAACCGAGGCAACCGATACCGTCTCGGAACCTCTCGTCAATATAGCCGAAATGCAGGAGGATAACGCATCTCTGAATGAACCCTGAAAATCAGAGATAGATAAGCGGGCGTTATTAATGTCTTTCACGGGTTAAAAATTATGGCAAACAGTCAAAATAACAATAACAATTCACTCTCCTCGGACAACAAAGCCGTTAAAGGCGGACATACCGGAACGGTGCGGACAAAAAGCCGCCGCC
>DUUJ01000033.1 GCA_012841635.1 Clostridiales bacterium
CCGACATTGCGCGGGTATTCGGATATATGCTTTACCGGAATGCGACGACCTTCTGGGAGACCATCGACGGCGGATACGCCTTCGGCGACGCAGGCAGTCTCTGCCACGGCTGGAGCGCGGTGCCGGTATATATGTATTGGCGCTACGCTGCGGGATATCGGATTGAGAGCAAAACGATAGAACCTGTTGAATGCGGACTCGGAGAAATAAAGGCTTTGCCCCCTGCGGGACTTAATAGGATGTTCGGAATATAAGAAGAAAAGGCTTCCCGATTTCGGGGAGCCTTTTTCATGGTTATGAATATAATCTAATGAAGACCTCCGAAAAGAGGTCTTCATTTGTTATTTGCTTCGGTTAATTCAGTTTTTCTTCTTGCCTGTCACAGCGGCGCAGCCGATTGACACGACGAGCGCGAGAACCGCGACGGCGGCAATATCGCTTGTCTGTGCGGCGGAAGCGGGAGCTGCGGGGGCTGCCTGCGCTATCGGAGCTTCTCCGGCAGCTGCTGCAGGCTCTGCAGCGGGCTCAGCGGCAGCTTCTTCGACAGGTTCCTCGATCTCGATTACCGGAATGGTGATTTTGTCGGAGACAAGGATGCGGTCGCCGCCGTTATATCCCTGGTCGGCGATATATACGCGGTCGTTGATAAGGCAGACGCCGGAATAGTTGGCGGAATCGGGCATTTGACCGATGCGGGCGACTTCGGAGAAATCGGCTTTGTTGGCGACTATTACGCAGGATTCATCTTTTGCGTAAGTTGACATCAGCACGTAGTCGTCTTTGAGCCATACCCCGTAGCATTCGTCGAATTTGCCGGTCGAAATGACCGACTTGCCGTCAGCGCTTATTTTGGCTATGGTATCGCCCTTGGAGTTGACGCCGTCGACGAGAGCGGTGAGATATACCGTTCCGTCGGTGTCTACCGCGACATACTGTCCTTCGGCTTCTCCGCCGAGCAGCTTCTTTATGTCGGCGCGGCCGTTGTCGCCGAATGCGGTGTCGGCTTTGGGCGCCTTGGGATCGGTAACGTCATAGCAATAGATAAAGTTCGGACCGTAGTTGGTGACGAAATACATCTTGTATGCATCGCCGATGCGGACGACAGCCGTGCCGTTTACGCCGACTTTCTCTCCGGAGAAAGCGTCGATGGTCTCGATGTAAATCTGCTTCATATCGGCATCGAGAACCGCGAACTCGACGGCGTCGGTGTTGGAAGGAGTGGTAATGCCGACGTAGATATATCCGCGGTCGTCGACGGCTTCGCCTTTGATATATGAAATATCGTCGTCAATCCAGAAGCCGGTATTGGCTCCGGTGTTTGCGTCGAACCGGTAAATACCCTTATCGTTATTCTGGAGAGTCGAGCCGAGGACGTAGGCGCCGGCGGGATCTCCGGTAAATCCGCGCATCTGGTTGGTCGCGGGATCCGAACCGTCCATTGTTACAAGGGTATTGAAGTTGAGATTTGCGAACTGATCGTCATATGTGCCGGCGAACATGGGGGTCATGCAGGCAAGGGTAAGCAATAAGGCGACAGCCGCGGCGATAAATGTTTTTTTCATGTTTTTCCTCCGGTGTAAAATTATTGTAAAATTCATGTAAGATATTATACCACATTTACTTTACAATTGCAATACCCCGGAGGAAAATTTATCTTTTATTCAGTTTTATCAATAACATTACATTGTTTAGTCTTAATTCAACAATGTTCGCCGGTAAAAAGACAGGCAAGGTCGCAGAACCATCCGCCGTCAGGGTCGGGTTTAAAGCCGAGAAGCTTTGAAAGGACTTCATCCCGGCCGAGACTTCCGACGGCGCGAGCCTTATGAAAGCCGCATATATCCATGAAATTCATCGCGGCGCGGCCGGCTAAAAACAGGATATCCCGGCGGCTGTATCCGGCGTCCGTCTTTTCGCCGAGACCCGTGACTGCGGCGACATCGGTCAGCTCTCCGAAACCGTCGGCGCCGAATTTAAACTGTGACACGGCAAGCAGCTCTCCGGTGTTTGAATCAACCGCGGCGTATGCCAGCGCGTCCGGGTCGTATTTAATGCCGCAGAGGCGGCAGACTTCGGCCTGATAATCTTTATCCTGTATAGTTTTTGCTTCAATCATCTTGTTTGTTTCCGCAATAACAGCCGCGGCGTTTGCTGCCGTCTGATTTTATGTAATATGTCCGCTTTTCCGCAGCCTTTCGGGTGAGTGTGTCAAATTTTCTGCCCCCGCCGAGATAGTCCTCGGCTCCGCCGGACATAAGATAAGCCTTTTCGGCTTTGGTAAGCTCCCGCCACTTTCCCTGCGGAAGGTCGCCGAGTTCTACTTTTCCAACTGCCACGCGTCTAAGTCTTTTTACGTCAAATCCGCAAACGTCGCACATCTTTCTTATCTGACGGTTGCGTCCTTCCCTGAGCATTATCTCGACAATCGTCGAGGTACCCCGATCGGAAATGATACGGGCTTCGACTGGGCGGATACGGTAGCCGTCGATCAGCATCGGCCGCTTCATGAGAGCCAGCTGATCTTCCGTTACCGAACCTTTGAGAGTGACCTGATATATCTTCGGTATTTCATGCCGCGGATGAGTCAGGCGATTGGTAAGCTCGCCGTCGTTTGTCATAAGGAGAAGACCTTCCGAATCGTAATCAAGCCGCCCTACCGGCCAGACCCGGAATTTTATTTCATCGACAAGATCCGCGACGCATTTTCTGCCTAAATCGTCGCTCATCGTCGTAACATAGCCTGCCGGCTTATTCAGCATCAGATAAACTTTTTCTGTTGATGCGCCGTTGATAAGCGTTCCTCTGTATTCGATTACATCCGAATCGGGATTAATCTTAGTCCCGGGCAGCACTTTTTTGCCGTTTATCCTGATAAGACCGTCCGTCATCGCTTTTTCCGCGGCGCGGCGGGACATTATCCCCTGTTCGGAAAGGTATTTTTGCAGTCTTATGCCTTCGCTTTTATTATTTTCTTCCATACAATACAATACAATACAATACAATACAATACAATTATTCTTGCTGATTTTCGCTTTCATCAGCGTCGGCATCGCCGGTCTCGTCCTTTACAAATATTGCTTTGAAGCGTTCGATGAGATCCGGGGCGCTTAAAATGAGGTTCGACACCGAATCAATCGGGCTGCCGGATGCGGTGGGATTCGCGACATTCAGCATATCGACGCGGCCGTCTTTGAACACGACAAGAAAGCCTACCGGAGTTACCGATATGCCGGTGCCGCCGCCCCCGCCGAAAAGCGGAAGATTTTTTGTCGCGCCGTTTCTCGGCTGAGGCTCTCCCTCCGCCTTCTTTTTTTCGGTTCCGATCAGCTGAGCATTTTTTGAAAAATAATCGACTCCGCCCGATGCGAGACCTATCTGTATCCTTGACACCGGAATGATCGTCGTTCCGCTGTCGGTTATGATCGGAGTCCCGATCACGGTGTTTACGTCTATGATTTCGCGGATGCTTTTAAGCGACTCCTGGATCATATCGCTTACTTTGTTTTCAGCCATTTTCAGTCCTCCTGAACCCGTCTGCAAAATACTGACTTATATATTGGTGCTAATTTCTTTCGGTTGCTGTTTTGTTGTTTTAATCCATCCCGCCAAAAACGTGAAAGCCGCGGAAATTACGAGGGATAATATCTGCCAGACCCGCAGCGAAACCATTATATCAACCTTGGCGCGGGGTTTCTGCGCAAGAAAATCGGCTTCGACATAAACGGCGTCATAACCCTTGGGAGCTTTATAGCGTATTCGCCCGTGTTCCGACATGAATGCCAGAAGACCGGAAACGGCTCCGGAAACGGCACCATACATCACTGCGGTTTTATCCGGCTCCCTGGATGCCACAGACAGCCAGAGCCGGTATATGCGGAAATCGAGATATACGTTGAGCTTTTTTACGACAATCTTCAAAACCCGCATAATAAGGTGGATGAGCGGCATTATATCATCGAGGGATTTTTTCTTTTTCGGCTCTTCCGGTTTTTCTTCGACTTTGGCTTTTTTTGCCGCTTCCTTTTCTGCGCGGCGCTTTTCCTTTGCGGCTTTTTTAAGTTCCTTTTCGCGGCGCCGGCGGATGGCTTTCGGCGTATAATCTTTCGGATTCACCTTTTTGCGCTTTTTCGGGATTATCTGTTTCCAAAAGCACAAAAGTCCGGCTTTTAAACAAAATTCTCCGTCGTCGTATATTATCCTGACCCAGGGTTTGAGCATGAGAAGGCAGAATATTACAGCCGCGATTATCAAAAGGGCTTTCATATATCCACCTCCCCGTTGTTCCGGTTGTCGGAATGATTATTTTATCACGTCAAGCGGCGGCAGCTCGTCGAGCGAGCTGATGCCGAAAAGGCGCAGGAACATATCGGTCGTACCGTATAGATTAGGTTTTCCCGGCGCGTCGAGCCTGCCGCGTATCTCTACCATCCCGCGGCTGACAAGCTGATTCAGCGAATATCCGCTGTCGATGCCGCGCACCTGTTCGATATAAGTTCTTGTCGCCGGCTGATTATATGCGACTATTGCAAGCACTTCGAGAGCCGAACGGGAAAGAGTCAGCGTTTTGGTTATTCCCAGCGCCTTTTTTACCTGGGCGGCAAATTCACCGGCGGTGCAGAGCTGAGCTCCGTCCTCAAAACACAAAAGACGGATTCCGCGGTTGAGATATTCCGGCGCCATCTCTTCGGCGGTATTTTTTATTTCTTCTTCGGAAACTCCCGCCGCTTGCGCGAGTTTTGAATAATTTACCGGTTCCCCGGCGGTAAAAAGCACGGCTTCAATGATTTTTCTTACGGTCGATTCGTCCGGCTTCTCGATTTCGCCATCCGGTTCGAATAAATTTAAGTTTTCAAGTTCACTTATCAACTTCGCCGTCCTCCTCCGCTTTTCTTCTGTTCCTCCGGTGAGTCATATCGAGCCTGAATATCAGCTCTTCGCCTTCTGCGCCGGGAGTTGCGGCTATAATGAACCTTCCGGATTTGAGCAGTTCGAGCACCGCAGTGAATGCCGCGACAAGCTCGGAACGGGTTCTTGATGTCAGCATCAGCTCTTCGAAGGTCATCTCGCCGCGTTTGTAAAGAAGCCGCATAAGACCGATTATCTTTGCGTTCAGCGGATAATAGCTGCGGTTCACCACCCTTACCGAGGCTTCGCCGGATTTCAGAAGCTCTTCCTCATCGCCGCCGAAGCGGTTCCAGATACGCCGGAAAGCCGATTCGAGCATCATTACGGTATGAAGTCCTAATTTGACATCGCTTTCTTCCGGTTCCGGTTCGAAGGTGTTTGTCGGTTCTTTTGCAAAGCGCCCTCCGAATTTTTCGAAACGCTCTCCGAGATACTCAGCCGCCAGCTTTATCTGCTTGTATTCGAGCAGCCTGCGAGCCAGCTCCGCCCTCGGATCTTCTTCCTCTTCTTTCTCCTTTTTCGGGAGCAGCATCCGGCTTTTGATCAGCATCAGGGCGGAAGCCATTTCGATGAACTCCCCGGCGATATCCATATCCAGCGCCTGCATCATCTCAAGGTATTCAAGGTACTGATCGAGAATCAGGGCGATTGGGATATCGGCGATATCTATCTTGTCTTTCTCGACAAGAGCGAGCAGCACATCCAAAGGACCGCTGAAATCGCCGATGCTGTATAAAGGAGTATTGTCTTCAGCCGCTATGACTCGATGATCGTTATCCATTTTTAAAGCCCCGGAATCAGCCGCACCGTGAAAACCAGGAAATTTCCGACGGCGTTAATCATGAGACTCAGCGGACGGTCAAGAACGCCGAGCCAGAGAAGCGCCATGAGACCGAGCATGATATACCGCTCATACTGCATGACCTTGAAGTAATATTTCGTCGGCAGAAAGACAAGCAGGACCCGGGAGCCGTCGAGCGGCGGACAGGGGATCAGATTGAAGACGCCCAGACCGAGATTCAGCATATAGAATACCTGAAGAAACAGCTCAACCGCAAATAAAAACGTGTTGCTTGCACTCCCTGTAAACTTTTTGAAAATCACATATACAAGTATGCCGAACCAGGCAAGCAGGATGTTTGATACCGGTCCCGCAAGGGCGGTAATCGCCATATCGCGCTTCGGGCGCTTGAAATACCTTACGTTTATCGGGACTGGGCGGGCGAAACCGAAGCCGAAGAAAAGCATCATCAGAGCGCCTACCGGATCAAGGTGCTTAAGCGGGTTAAGGGTAAGCCGTCCCTGATTATAAGCTGTCGGGTCGCCCAATTTATACGCAGCCCAGCCGTGCGCCGTTTCATGCACGGCGATTGCCAGAAGCAGTACCGGTATGCGCATCAAATACATCGGCAGGCTGCTGAGTATACTGTTTAACATTATATATCAATATACGCGCTCTTATTTATTTTTCAGACATCAAGACGCAAAAGATCGTCATAGCTTTCGCGGCGGACGGCGACATAAGGTTCTCCGTCGCGGATCATAACCACCGCCGGGCGGGGCAGGCGGTTGTAATTCGACGCCATCGAATAGTTGTAAGCGCCGGTAACAAGCACGGCTATTATATCGCCGCGGCTGACCGGCTGAACGCTGAGGTTTTCGCCGATAAGGTCACCGGATTCGCAGCATCTGCCGGCAAGGGTGCAGACGAGGGTCTTTTCCTCCCCGGCTTTGTCGGCGCGGAGGATTTCGTATCTTGACTGATAAAGCGCGTAGCGGGGGTTGTCGGTCATGCCGCCGTCGATAGAGACGTAGCTTCTGAAGCCTTCGATATGTTTTACCGAACCGACGGTATATAAAGTAATGCCGCTGTCGGCGACAATCGATCTGCCCGGCTCGAGCGCGATTACCGGAACCTTTATGCCGTGCAGGGCACATCTTTCGGTTATGGCGCGGCAGACATCCTCGACGCCTTTTCTGTAATCAAATACCGGGTCGGCGTGAGTGTATCTTACGCCGAATCCGCCGCCGATGTCGAGTTTTTCGATTTCATAACCGAATCTTGATTTTACTTCGGCGATGAAGTCCGTCATGATCTCCGCCGCGTTTATGAAAGGAGTCGATTCGAAAATCTGGCTGCCGATATGGCAGTGGAATCCATCGAGTGTGATTCCGGGAAGACCGAGAGCGTATTTGACTATGTCATACGCCGCGCCGGTAGATATCGGAGTGCCGAATTTTGAATCTACCGTGCCGGTGGTTATTTTCTGGTGGGTATGCGGGTCGACGCCGGGGGTTATTCTTATAAGGATATGCTGAGGAGTTGTCATTCCCAGCTTCCTGCGCAGCGACGAGATGGCTTCAAGCTCTTCCCTGCTGTCGGCGACTATCGTTCCGACGCCGAGTTCCATTGCAAGGATAAGGTCTCTGTCGGTCTTATTGTTGCCGTGGAAATACAGCTTCTCCATCGGATATCCGGCGGCTCTCGCCGTCATAATTTCACCCGGAGAAACCGCGTCCGCGCCGTAAAGATTCTCTTCTTTAGCGAGCTCATACATCCGCCTGAAGCAGCAGGCTTTCGACGCGAACAGTATTCCGCCACCGTTCGGGGCGAAGTCGGCAAGCGCTTTATTATAAAGGCGCATCCGGTCTCTTATGATATTTTCATCCATGACATAGAGCGGAGTGCCGTATTTATCGGCAAGAGAGACGGCGTCGGCTCCGCCTATCGTCAGGTGTCCGAGGCTGTTTATGCCGAGGCTTCCGGAAATCAATGTTTCTGCCATATTTTCTTCTCCAAAAACTCTTAAAGCACTTTGATTATTTCTGATTGCAGCGCCCTGATGCCTTCTCCGGTTTTCGCGGAAACAAGTATCGGATCGATTCCGGTAAGGGCTTTTATTTCATCGACTGATTTGTTGCGGTCGGTCTTATTCGGCTTATCGGCTTTGCAGGCGGCGACAACGAACGGCACCGAGAGCTGAGTCATCCAGTCTATCATCATTTTATCATCGTCGGTGGGGCCGCTTACGCAGTCAACAAGCTGAACCACAAGCTTAAGCTGCTCTTCTGCCGCGGAATTCAGATATGTATCGGTAAGCTCCGAAAAGCGCCGCTGAGCGGCGGCTCCCCGCTGCGCAAATCCGTAGCCGGGCAGGTCGACAAGGTAGAGTTTGCCGTCTATGTCGTAAAAATTGACGGTTATCGTTTTACCGGGCCGTGACGACACTCTCGCCAGGCTTTTTCTTCCGGCGAGAGCGTTGATAAGCGAGGATTTTCCGACATTCGATCTGCCGGAAAAGGCTACCTGAGGCCGCCGTCCTTCCGGACGGTTGGGCGACGGGAGCTGATCCTTTCTGCCGGCGGTAATTTCGAGATTTATCTTATTGAAATCAACAAACATTTTATATCATTCGGTCAAAGCGGCGGTACTTTCGGCTGTTGATTTTACCAAAGCTGCGTCAAGCACCTGCTGCATCGATGTGCATTCGACGAATTTCAGGTTTTCCCGGACAAGCTGGTCGATTTCCTCGAGGTCATCGCTGTTTGACTTCGGCAGCAGGACGGTTTTGATCCCGGCTTTATAAGCCGCCATCGTCTTTTCCTTAAGTCCGCCTATCGCAAGAACTTCGCCGCGGAGGTCTATCTCTCCGGTCATCGCGACATCTCGGCGGACCGGGACGCGCATAAGCTCGGACGCAAGCGCCGTGGTGATCGTAACTCCCGCCGAGGGTCCGTCCTTCGGGACTGCGCCTTCCGGGACATGGATGTGTATATCTTTCGTTTTATAAAAATCGGTATCAATGCCTAATTTTTCGCTGTTGGCGCGGATGTAGCTTATCGCAAGGTGAGCCGATTCCTTCATGACATCGCCTAATTGCCCGGTAAGCTCGCACTTGCCGCTGCCTGGCATGGTTATGCACTCGACTTCAAGCAGGTCGCCGCCGATCTCTGTCCAGGCAAGACCGTTTACAACGCCGATTCTGTCTGCTTCGGCGATCTTCTTCGGCTTGACCTTCCGGCTTCCGAGAAAATCAATAATGTTTTTTTCGCTGATTTTAACCGACTTCACGCCTTCTTCGATTATCTTTTTCGCTGCTTTCCGGCAGAGCGAGCCTATCTCTCTTTCGAGATTCCGGACGCCGGCTTCGGAGGTGTAATAGTCGATCAGTTCGTATACAGCCGAATCGTCGATTTTCAGCTGGCGCTTTGTAAGTCCGTGGCGCTTGAGCTGCTTGGGTATAAGATGATCGCGGGCTATCGAAAGCTTTTCGGTACGGCTGTATATCTTGAGCTCGATAACTTCCATGCGGTCGACAAGCGGTTTGGGGACATTATGCAGATAATTCGCGGTGCAGATGAAGAGCACTTCGGAAAGGTCGACGGGAAGCTCGACGTAGTGATCGCGGAACGCCTTGTTCTGTTCCGAATCAAGCACTTCGAGAAGGGCTGACGAAGGGTCTCCCTGCATATTGGAGGTAAGCTTGTCAACCTCGTCAAGCAGCATGACCGGGTTCCGGGTCTTGCATTTGATCAGCGCTTCGATAATGCGGCCGGGCATCGCTCCGACATAGGTCTTGCGGTGACCGCGTATCTCGGCTTCGTCGCGGACTCCTCCGAGCGAAACGCGGACATATTTGCGGTTTATCGCGCCGGCGATTGAAGCCGCAATCGAGGTCTTGCCGGTTCCGGGAGGACCGACAAGGCAGAGAATCTGATTTTTGATTTCGGGGTTGAGCTGCTTTACCGCAAGAAACTCTAAAATACGCTGCTTTACTTTGTCAAGTCCGTCGTGGTCGCGCTCGAGGATCTTTGACGCCGTAGAGATGTTAAGCCTGTCTTTTGTCGTCTTGTTCCAGGGAATGTCAAGGCAGGTGTCGAGATAAGTCTTTATAACGCCGCTTTCCGGAGACATGCCCGGGATCTTCGAAAGGCGTTTTACTTCCTTGCGCAGCTTTTCCCTGACTTCATCCGGAAGATCGGCTTTTTCCACCTTTTCGGCATATTCGGTGACTTCGTCGTCGCCGTAGTCGTCTTCGCCTAATTCTTCTCGTATTACGTTAAGCTGGTGCTGAAGATACATCTGGCGCTGGTTGCTTTCCAGACGGTCGCGGATCTTCTTCGAGATGCGGCGCTCTTCCTCAAGTATGGTGAGTTCTTTTTCAATTACGAGGGCAAGCTTTTCAAGCCGCTTTACCGGTTCGAAGACTTCAAGCACTTCCTGCTTGTCTTCGTGATTGACAAGCATATTGCTTGCCACGAAATCGGCGAGCAGACCGGGAATGCGGATCGATTTAAGCGCAGCGATCAGCTCCGGGGAGGGCTTGGGTACAAATTCCAGCAGCCTTTCGACCGACTCGTTGACCTGGAGCATCAGCGCCTTGCCCCTTACTGTCACATTGTCCTCAGCCTGAAAATAGCTGCGGGCAAGGACATCCGCGCGGATATTGTCGCCGTTTTTCTCGAATCTCAATACTTCGGCGCGGGTCTGTCCCTCCGCCATGACGCGGGCGGTGTTGCCGGGGAGCAGCAAAAACTGGCGTATCACCGCGACGACGCCGACAGAGTATAGGTCATCCGGTTCGGGGGTTTCGTTTGTGATGTTTTTTACTGATATGAGAAGCAATTTGCCGCCGTCTTTCGACGCTTCGCGGCATAGCTCTATTTGATTTTTATCGGTAATTTCAAAGCTGAGCGGCAGCTCCGGGAAGGCAACTATTCCCTTCAGCCAGACCGTATTCAGACTTATGCTTTCTATTTTTTCGGTATAGCCGGGCATATATATTCAATACTCTCTTTCGGATTTCAAATTTGCCGTCCTTTTTTTATACAGCCGTTCGGGCGGCGCGTTATCATTATTCAGTATATTATACCACACAAAAAGACAACGCGTCAATTACATTTATGTAAATTCCCTCAATATAAGGAAAACAAAAAAGTCCGCAGCGGCGGACACGGCAGAACAACAGGCCGCAGGCGAAGGCAGGGCATATCATAAGCTTGATATTTTGCCTCCGCCGCGGTTGCTGTGATGCGTATATTATTATACCTCATTTCGGCCGGTTTTGTAAAGATGTAATTTCAACGAAGTTTTTTTAACTTGTTTGCTTTATTCCTTTCAAAATCAAGGTCTTTGTCATACATTTTGTTGCATCCGGTCCGAAAACATGGTATAATATAGGCATCGGGCTTTCACAAAAAAGAGGTGTTCAAAATGCTGTCCTCCCTTCTTTTTCTCTCTTCTGAAGACAAAAATGAACAATTTCTGACCGAAGATACGCTTTTGGATCTGAAACTTGACCGTTTGTTTACAAAGCGCGCCCTCGGAATACTCCGCCGTCCCTGCCGCAAAGAACTCATCGAAGCGCGGGAGGAACTCTTTTATATGCTGGATTATGATACCCTTGAAACGCTCATACAGTATGCAGACAGGCTCAACGATTCAAGAAAACGCCTCTGCAACGCCACAAACGAACCTGTAAGGCTTGCCGTTTTTCTGGTAATGTGCGTCCGATATATCGAGCTCATCGAATATTCGGCAGCGCTTGAACCGAAAGGAACGCTGTTCGGGCGATTTGTAATGTCGGCATGCGATATTCTGCGGGATGAGCGATTTGTCCGGCTGAAAAGCTCGATAAAAAACGCCCGCGAAGACATCGAAGGTCTGAAGGCCTGCGCGATATCCGCGCCGCCGGGAAAATGGCTGATGCACAAGCCTTCCGGGGATGAAAACGCCGCTCCCAAACCGGATGACGGCAGCGAAGTCATCCGCTGCGTAAAGTCGCTTACCGGGGCGACATTGCGTTATCCCTCCCATGTCGCGCACTCGCCTCCGGCCGGAGTTATAACCGGAATTAAAAAGCTCTGCCCGGATGAGCTTGCAAGACTTAATGAATTCGCAAAGGAAAGCGCCTGGATCGCCGGCGACGGCGCGCTGCTGCTGAACGAGCTAAGGTTTATAAAGGAGATACGGGAATTCTGCGACAGGCTGAGAGCCCGCAATCTTCCCTGCTGCACTCCGAAAATAGCCGAAAAAAGGAAAATTTACGCCTCCGACGCAATCGACGGAGCCTTGACTCTGAAAACCGCCGATATAGTTCCGAATGACCTTTATTTTGACGAAAAAGAGCATCTTTTCTTTCTTACCGGTGCCAACGGCGGAGGTAAGACTACTTATCTGAGGTCGGTCGGGATAATTACGATACTCTTTCTCGCCGGCTGCCCGGTGCCGGCGGTATCTGCGGAGATATGGCCTTTTAAAAACGTCGTCACTCACTTCCCTTACGATGAGCGTTTTGAAGAAGGCGGGCGGCTTGCCGACGAAATTCACAGGATTGACAACATTATGGAAATCGCCGACAGCGATACCCTTGTGCTTTTGAATGAGACTTTCTCCGGCACCGACGAGCGCAAGTCGGAGCGGCTGATAAGGGAAACCGCCGAGGAACTGAAACGCCGAGGGGTTTTCGGGGTATGGGTAACTCATGTACATTCATTCGGAGAAGAAATTCTGCCGGCGCTTTCCGTTGAGGTCGACGAAAACGACAGCAATCGCCGGACTTTCAAGGTAATCCGCAAAAAGGCTTTCAGCGGCTCTTACGCGAGAGATATACTCGAAAAATACGGTCTTGCCGCGGAACAGCTGAAAAGACAGGAGCGGAAAGCCCTCTCCGCACCGTGAAATATTTACATTGAAACATTGAAATATCACAATGAATTTGATATAATATACAGACGTTTTTATAAGCGCCAATAATACTGATTGACAGGAGACCGGCCCGGGCCGGGAATATATAATATGTGCGGATTTGTCGGTTTTTCCGGACGGCTGGAAGACAGAAAAGAGATACTCGGCAGGATGACGGACAGGATAATCCATCGCGGACCGGATATGGCGGGGGATTATCTTGACGACGATATAGCGATCGGTTTCCGGCGGCTTTCGATAATTGACCTTTCAAGCGCCGGGGCGCAGCCGATGACGAACACGCTTGAGGATTCCTCCGTTGTCGTCGTCTGCAACGGCGAGATATTCAATTTCAAGGAAATGCGCGCCGAGCTTATCGAAAAGGGGCACAAATTCGCGTCCGAAGCCGATACCGAGGTGCTGCTTCACGGCTACGAAGAATACGGCGAAACGCTTACCGACAGGCTCCGCGGGATGTTCGCTTTTGTAATCTGGGACAAGAAACAGCGGCGTCTTTTCGGCGCGCGCGATTTCTTCGGGATAAAGCCGTTTTATTATTACAAGACCGCAGACGGCGCGCTGCTTTTCGCTTCCGAGATCAAATGCTTCCTCGACCATCCGGGTTTTGTGAAGCGGGTAAACGAAAAGGCGCTGCTGCCTTATATGACTTTCCAATATCCGGTAGGCGAGGAGACTTTTTTCAAGGATGTTTATGTCCTGCCGCACGCTCATAGGTTCAGCTATGACATCGACGGCGGGGAGATGAAAATCGAAAGATACTGGGACGTAAACTTTAACGAAAAGCATATTCCTTTCGAAGAATGCCGCGACATGCTCGATGAAACCGTCCGGGAATCGGTCAAGGCGCATCTGAACGCCGACGTGCCCGTCGGCTCTTTCCTCTCGGGCGGAATCGATTCGTCATACATCACCGCGACGATGATGCCGGACAAGACTTTTTCGGTCGGGTTCGATGTCTCCGGAACGGACACAACATTCAACGAAACCGATTACGCCGCCGAACTTTCCGGGATACTTGGAATTGAAAATTACCGGAAGATGCTGACGGCAGACGAATGTTTTGAAGCGTTTCCGGACATTATATATCATATGGACGAGCCGCAGTCAAATCCCTCCTGCGTTCCGCTCTGGTTTCTCGCGAAGCTTGCGCGGGAACAGCTCACCGTCGCGCTTTCCGGCGAAGGCGCGGACGAGATTTATGCAGGTTACGAGTGGTACGACGAGACTCCGATGATGCGGAAATACAAGAAGCTGCCGGGCGGGCTGAGGCTTGCGCTGGCGCGCGCGGCTAAAAAGCTGCCTTATTTCAAAGGGCATGACTTTATAATCAGGTCATCGGGGCATCCCGAAGAATATTTCATCGGGCAGGCGTATGTTTATTCTCCGAAAGAAGCAAAAGCGATGCTGACGGAAGGATACCGAAATGCACCGAGCCCGCAGGAGATAACCGCTCCCTTCTACGCAAGGGTAAAAGGCAAATCGGAGCTTGAAAAGAAGCAATATCTTGACATCAACCTCTGGATGCCCGGCGATATACTCCTGAAAGCCGACCGGATGAGCATGGCGCATTCGCTTGAACTCAGGGTGCCTTTCCTTGACAAAAAGGTGATGGAATTTGCCCAGACAATCCCGCACGAATACAAAATAAACGAGATAAACACCAAATACATCCTCCGCGAGGCGTCCAAAAAGGTGCTGCCTCGGGAATGGGTGGAGCGGAAGAAGAAGGGATTCCCGGTGCCAATCCGCTACTGGCTGCGGGAGGATAAGTATTACAATATAGTCAAAGGGTATTTCACCGCCCCTTATGCCGCCGAATTCTTCGACACATCGGCGCTGATGAAGCTGCTTGACGAACACAAAGCCGGTAAAGCCAACAATGGACGGAAAATCTGGACGGCGTTCACCTTCCTCACCTGGTATAAGAGATACTTTATAGACATTAAATAAACTGCGAGGCGGATACAATGAGCGAAAACAAAAACGGCGGTCTTCCGAAACTGATTCCAGTTCTTCTGGGCGCGGACCTGAACGCCTACAACATCGCGAAAGCGTTTCACGAGCGTTACGGTGTCGTTTCATACGCATTCGGCCGTTACGCCGTCGGCGCGACGAAATATTCGAGGATAGTCAGATTTACCGCCGTCGAGAATTTAGACACCGAAGAAGTCGCGATAGAAACGCTGCTGAATTTCGCAAAGGAACACGGCGGCTCAACCCTCATCGCCCTCGGCTGCACCGACGATTATGTCGGCATGATTTCAAAGAACAAAGAGCTGCTTAAAGGCTCATATATCGTCCCTTATATCGATTACGACCTTATGGAGCGGATTACCCGCAAGGAAGAATTCTATAAGATCTGCGAAGAGCTTGAAATTCCGTATCCGAAAACGAAGATATATCACAAGGGCGACGCTCTCGACGACCTCGGATTTGACTATCCGATAATAATAAAGCCTTCCGTTTCGGCGCTTTACTGGCACTTCCCTTTTGACGGGATGAAGAAGGTCTATCGCGCAAAATCCCGCGAAGATGCCGAAAAAATAATCGGCGCAATTTACGGCGCGGGTTATCCGGAGAACCTGATAATTCAGGACACTATCCCCGGCGACGACAGCCGGATGTATGTAATGACCGCGTATTGCGACAGGAATGCGAAGGTACGGATGATGTGCCTCGGGCATGTGCTGCTTGAAGAACACACTCCGAAGGGACTGGGCAATCACTGCGCGATAATGACCGAATACAACAAAGAACTCTATGACCGATTCCGCCTTTTCCTTGAAAAGATAAATTATGTCGGGTTTGCGAATTTCGATATCAAATACGACGAGCGGGACGGCAGCCTTCGCGCCTTTGAGATAAACACCCGCCTCGGCCGCTCCTCCGACTACGTTACATCGGCGGGACACAATACCGTTGAATGGTATGTTTCGGATTATGTCGAAAAGAAAAACTTCGAGGGCTGCATATACAACGACAACAAAATTTATTGGAGATATATTCCCGATTCGGTTGTATTCAAGTATTTAAAGGGCGATATTGCCGGCAAAGTTCGGGGGCTGATCAAAGACGGCAAGGTTTATTCGTCGCTGCGCTATCCTTATGATTTCAACGGAAGCCTGCGCCGGCGGTTATACGTCCTGATTCACGAATTCCGGCACAAGAAAAAGTTTAAAACCTACTACCCGGCGGTGAAATAATGCTCTTATACGGTAAATCAGAGGTCAGCGCCATCTGTTACGATTCGCGGAAAGCCGCTCCCGGCGCGGCTTTTTTCTGCCTTGTCGGCGTCGAAGCCGACGGTCACGACTACGCCTGCAAAGCATACGAAAACGGCTGCCGGGTGTTTGTTGCAGAAAAACCGCTTGAGCTTCCGGATGACGCTGAAGTTTATATCGTCGAAGATTCAAGGAAGGCGCTCGGGGACGCAGCGGCCGAATTTTACCGACATGCCGACAAAAAGCTGCGGCTTATCGGCGTTACAGGGACTAAGGGAAAAACATCGGTCGCGACGTTTATCGCCGAAGCGCTGAACCGGTCCAGGCAGAAATGCGGCTTTATCGGCACTACCGGAACGATTATCGACGGCGTTGTCCTGCAAAACGCGAACACCACTCCGGAGCGCGCCGAGCTGCACCGGATATTCGCCGAGATGGTATCGCACGGCTGTGTTTTTTGCGTCATGGAGGTTTCAAGTCAGGCGGAAAAAACCGGACGGGTCGACGGGCTTTATTTTGAAGCGGCGGCGTTTACAAATCTGTCGCCCGACCACATAAGCCCGCATGAACACGCATCATTTGAAGAATACCGCGCCTGCAAGGCGAAGCTTTTTTCCCGCTGCGGGGTTGCCGTTATAAATGCCGACGACGAAAACGCTTCGTTTATGGCGGAAAACGCCGGGGATGTTGTTTTATACGGAGTCAAAAACAAAAGCACGCTTTCAAAAGAGGGTTCATTCATTGCCGAAAACCCGAAAAAAGAACGCGCCGACGGGCATTTGGGCGCCGAGTTTGACTGCGTTTATCCCGGAGGGAGTTTTCATATAAAGACTTCGATTCCCGGGCGGTTCAGCGTATACAACGCTCTTTGCGCCGCCGCGGTGTGCCGCACGGTCGGGGTAGCGGAGGAATACGTAATTTCCGCGCTTGACGGCTGTCAGGTGCCGGGACGGTTTGAAGAAGTAAAAACCCCGCTCAACGCGAGGTTTATTATCGACTACGCGCACAACGAAGTCAGCCTTGAATCGGCGCTGCGTGCGCTTAAGGAACTGCGGCATGAGCGGCTGATAGTCCTGTTCGGCTGCATCGGCGGGCGGGCGCAGATGCGGCGGGAGCCGATGGGCAGAATCGCCGCGGAGCTTGCCGATTTTCTTATTCTGACCTCCGATAATCCCGACCGCGAGCCGCCGATGCAGATAATCGCGGGGATTGAGCGCGGGATAGTCAAAGCCGACCGCCATCCGCCGTATGTGAGGTTTGCCGACCGCGCCGACGCGGTGAGATACGCCGTTAAGATGTCGCGCGAGGGGGATATTATTCTTTTCGCCGGCAAGGGGCATGAGGATTATCAGATAATTGACGGAAAGCATGTGCATTTCAGCGAGAGGGAGATTATTGAGGAAGAGGCTTTGAAGTTGAGGGGATAAAACAGAATAAATAAATAAATAAACCGCCCTTTCACGGGCGGTATTTTTTATCGTTTGTTATTACTTTCCCTTCATCATCTCATCGAAAGCAGAATCGCAGGCGGCTTTTTCAGTTTCGGCGAGGATGGTGAAATAGACGTATTTTCCGCAGACTCTGACAGACGCGCCTTTTATTTTGCCTTCTTCTTCGGGCAGGTAGTTGAAGTTTTCGTAATTTGCCCTGAGGTTTTCTATATAGGCGTTGAGGCCGCTTTCGACGGCTTCCTTATTGGTTTCGTCGATTAGTTTGAAGATGCCGTAGCTGTCGGCGCCGGTGCCGGAAACCTGAAGCTTCATTACATAGCCTTCGACGTCCTGCGGATTGATGCCGCACATGTTAATGAGATAATCATCTCCGCAGTCGGCAAGGTCGGCGGATGCGGAGATTTTCGTATCAAAGGCGGCGGCTATATCGGATACCGGAAGGTCGGGGATGGTTTTTGTATCGCCAGAACAACCGACAAATATAAGCGCGGCGGATAAAAGCAGCAGCGCGGCGGCGAATTTGGTTTTAATCATAATATGTCCTCATTTCACGGCACCTTGTGGGTGCGGATATTGTTAAGCTCGACTGTAAAGCCGGCTGTGTTAAGGTGAATGCCGTCGCCGTTCTGGTATTCGTCCGGCAGCCAGCCTTCGGCGTTTACCAGCGCCGAGTAGGTATCAAGGAAATAGACGCCTTCGCTTTCGGCGACCGCGGCGATCCATTTATTCGCGGCGGATATTTTGGTGTTGTTTATCTGCGAAAGGCTTGTGTAATTTTTCGCGACAGGGAAAATCGACTGGAGTATTATAACCGTATCGGGGCTCGCTTCTTTTATCAGAGCTATCAGCTTCGCGTACTCGCTTTTGAAGAAGCTTTCCTCCATGAACGACACTCCGTTTACCCCGAGGGTCAGGACCATCATCTTCGGCTGCTTCAGCTTTGCGGCTTCGGCTATCGTGATTTCCGAGCCGTCGTCGGGATAGACTATTTTGCTGATCGTCGCGTAAGAAAGGGTCAGAGTGCCGGATTTCGGGGTCCAGACCTGTTTTGTCTCCTTGCCGTCTTTCAGCATTTTATACGGCTTAAGACCATACGTGGTGCTGTCTCCGACGAAGATGATGTTGTCGATATACTCCTGACCGGCGTCTTCTGTCTTGGCGAGAAAGGCTTTCGGGGCTATCGCGGAGTAATCGGTCGGATTTTGCGCCGGGGGGGCCTGCACGGGCGGTTCCTGCGCGGGTGTTTCCTGCGCCGGGGGCTGCGTCTGAACGGATACCGTTACTACGTTCGGGTCAACCGGGGCGTCGGTTACCGGCGGTTTTTCGGTCTGAACCGCCGGGATTTCCGCAGAGCCGGCGCCGCTGCCGTCGCCAGGATATTCCCTTGCCGATACAGTCTCTGCTTCGATCTGCTCGTCAAGCGCGGTTATGATTTCCGTAACAACATCCGCCGATTCCGAGCCGCAGCCGAACAAAACCGGGAGCAAAAGCAGACAGCTGACCGAAACGGCTATATATTTCGCCATTGGTTTGTTTATCATTTTGCTTTATCCGTTTCAGAACTGTTTTTCATATTCGGAGCTGTCTATTTTACGTTTTCTTTTAAATGAGCGAATTCCGAGATAAACGGAGATTATGACTGCGTAAACAAGCACAAAAAACAGCATTATTATCATCACGGATTTCGGACCGTTTTTATAGAAACCGCCGGCAAGCACGATTATGACGATAAAATCCGCCGCCGTTCCCAAAAAATGCAGCGCCATCTGAGCCGGGGTCGAAAAAGACGAGTGAAACAGCCGGTTCAGCGCCGCAAGCAGCAGAGAAAACACCAGCAGAAGGAACATATAAAGAAGTCCGGGAACTATGTTCCGCGCCTCTCCGAGCGTTCCGAGCAGGGCGAAGGCGAAAACGCAGACCGAAAAGATAACACAGCCGGGATAAAGAATATTGTCCCGGAAATATTGCCAAAATTTCATCTCAAAAAACCAAATCTGAAAGACATTCGTTTAATCGTAATGATTATATCATATTCGCGCGTTATTTTCAATCGGATATTTATGAAAATTCGGAATATGACGAATGAATATAAAACAAGACAGGTTATGCGGCAATATTCATCCGTTTCCGATCAAAACAAGAATATCGATATATATTAAGTAAGAAAAGCTTTCTTAAATTGCAATAGCAAGTTGCAATAGTTTACGAAGAATTTACGGCAGAGATGGACTTTTGCTTTTGAGCGAGGAGCGCAGCGACGAGGGAAAAAGCAAAAGTCGCGGCGGGGGTCATGTCAGGCGGCATAGATTCTGTCGAGCTCAGCATCAAATAGTTCTTCCGGTGTATGGTAGCCGAGAATTTTTCTCGGCAAACCGTTGATGATATCTGCAAAAATCATTATCTCATCAGCTGTATAATCATCTATGCTTTTGCCTTTCGGAATAAACCGTCGAAGCAGTCGGTTGTGGCATTCAACGGTTCCTTTTTCGCAGGATGTATACGGATGCGTGAAATAGATTCCTATCCCGGATTGTTCCAGCACGGAGATGTTTGCAAATTCGGAACCGTTGTCAGCAGTAATCGTTTTGAACACTTCTTTGTATTTGTCTCCGAAAGAGGTGAATAGTTCTTTGAGGGATTCGTCAACCGCCTCGGCAGAATGATCCTTTACTTTCAGCCAAATGGAAACCCTGAGCTTTCGCTCTGTCAGGGACAGGACAACCGGCTCTCCTTCGCGATTCTTTCCGAGGACACTGTCAATCTCCCAATGTCCGAATTCTTCCCGCAAATCAACGCTTTTCGGGCGTTCTTCAATGCTTCTTCCAAGCTTTTTCTTGTTTTCTTTATCCTTGTGTTTCTTTGTACTTCGGCGTAATTTCTCGGGAAGATCCATGTTTTTTAACGGCAAAAGTCCAAGATCAACATAATTATACAGGGTCTTGGTACATACGGTTTTATTTCTCGGAAAAACATTGTCGGCTATTGCTTTCCCGGCGCAGGCGTCAAGAGACCATCGGTCGTTTTTGAAATGCATGACCACATATTGCAGAAACATTGATACTTCAATGCAGCGGAGTTTGCGTCGGCATTCCTGACGATGTTCCAGATACACGGCATGACCGACATCCG
>DUUJ01000004.1 GCA_012841635.1 Clostridiales bacterium
CGGCGGGCCGGGCAGCATGACGATCATCTTGCCGCGTTCTTCGTCGAGAATGGCGCAGCCGGGCGCGGTGCCGTGGTCGTTGTAGAATATCTCCGCCCCCTCCGGGAAATACGCCTGCTTTTCGTTGGCAGGCGACAGAGCGCGGCCGCGGGAAGCGAAATATCCCCGCAGCGTCGAGAGCGCCTTTTCGTCGAGCGCGAGTTTCCGCCCCATGACGGCGGCGGCGGTTTCCTTGGTGATGTCGTCGTAAGTCGGGCCAAGGCCGCCGGTCAGGATAAGCAGATCGCAGCGCTCAAGCGCCGCGCGAATATGTTCGGTCAGCCGCCCGCAGTTGTCGCCGACCGCCGCCTGATAATAATGGGAAACGCCGAGCAGCGCCAGCCGCCCGGCAATAAACGCCGCGTCGGTGTTGACAATCTCGCCGAGCAGAATCTCGGTGCCGACGGAAAGAATTTCTGATGTTCTGATTATCATATGCTATTTTTTTTAATCTGTTATTTTGACTTGCGCCTGCGGCGCAAGTCGCTGAGTATTGTGTCCCGCTCCGCGGGACACGCGAATATTGTCTTCGACAATATATCGCCGTTCCAAAGCAAAGTCATTATCGATATTTTTTCTAGAGGTAATTGAATAGCGCTCTGCGCTATTCTGCGAGTTTCGCGAAGCGAAACATCGTGTTTTGCTTTGCAAAATCAATTTATTTTAAATAGTCCCAAAAGTTTTGAATGTCGAGAAAACTTTTTCAAAAGTTTTCTCGTAGGGGGGCATTGGGGGGGACGAAGTCCCCCCCGGGACAAAGTCCCCCCCAAATAATCAATCCCTCAGCTCCGCGTCGTCGTCCGGGAGCTCGTCCGTTTCGGAGGATTCGTCGAGGTTTATCGCGTCGGCGTGTTCCGAGATTCTCGCTTTCATTTCTTCGGAGGTGGCGCGGATCTTTGCTTCTATCTCGGCGGCGAGTTCGGGGCGGGCTTCGAGGAAGCGGCGGGCGTTGTCGCGGCCCTGGCCGATGCGCTGGCCCTCGTAGCTGTACCACGCGCCGGCCTTGTCGATTATCTCGAGGGCGGAGGCGATGTCGACGACTTCGCCCATATGGTTGATGCCTTTGCCGTAGATGATGTCGAACTCAGCGAAGCGGAAGGGGGGCGCGACCTTGTTTTTGACGACCTTGCACTTGATCTGGTTGCCGATGGTGTCGGCGCCTTCCTTTATGACGTTGGCTTTGCGGATGTCGATGCGGACGGTCGCGTAGAATTTAAGGGCGCGGCCGCCGGTGGTAACTTCCGGGTTGCCGTACATGACGCCGATCTTCTCGCGGAGCTGGTTGATGAAAATCACAACGCAGTTGGTGCGGGAGATGACCGCGGAGAGCTTGCGCATAGCCTGGCTCATCAGACGCGCCTGAGCGCCGACGTGGCTGTCCCCCATTTCGCCGTCGATTTCCTGCTGAGGAACGAGGGCGGCGACAGAGTCGATGACGAGGCATTCGATGGCGTTGGAGCGGACGAGCGCCTCGGCGATCTCAAGCGCCTGCTCGCCGGAGTCGGGCTGAGAGACTAAAAGCTCGTCGATGTTGACGCCCAGATTCCGCGCGTAGAGCGGGTCGAGGGCGTGTTCGGCGTCGATGTAGGCGGCGTATCCGCCAAGTTTCTGGGTCTCGGCGACGCAGTGGAGGGCGAGGGTGGTCTTGCCGGACGCCTCCGGGCCGTATATCTCGGTGATGCGTCCCCGCGGCAGGCCGCCGACTCCGAGCGCCATGTCAAGGGTCAGAGAGCCGGTCGGGATGGCGGATATCTGCATCTTGGTGTTCTGACCGAGCATCATTATAGAGCCGTCGCCGAAGTCTTTGTTGATCTGTTTTACCGCGGTGTCAAGCGCCTTCTTCGCGTCGATCTGCTCTTCGGGGGCGCCGGCGGCGGTTTTGGTCTTTCTTGCTGCCATGTGGGTTTTTCTCCTATTTCTTCATTGAATAACCGCTTCGCGGTTATTCTGCGAGTTTCGGCGAAGCCGAAACATCGCCGTCGGATAGTTCAGTGATTATCGGTGTTTTTTCTAGAGGAAATTGAATAGCGCTCTGCGCTATTCTGCGAGTTTCGCGATGCGAAACATCGTGTTTTGCTTCGCAAAATCAATTTATTTGTATTAGCTTACCTTCGGTTATGACATATAATTTCCCGTCATACACAAAGTATATCGCCGTTGGGTCGTATGCTCCTGTGTCGGTTTCTTCGTCGGATACGCGGATAAGCCTGCCGTTGCTGACGAAATATACTCCGCCGGACGTCACATAGAAAGGCGCGGCGGCGTCGGATTTACGCTTTGAGAGCAGTTCCGGCGCGGATTTTTCCGGGTCGCGGCGCAAAAGCAGATTCCTCGAGATGTAATACAGCTTTCCGCCGACGTATTTTATATCATCCGGAATGCGGATATAGTCGTTGAGAGTGACCTCCCCGCCGCCGGAAAAGGTAACCGAAACGCTGTCCGAATCGGCGGAAATTTGCGCCCGGACATAGCCTTTCTGCGAGTCATAGCCGATTATCATCGGGTCGGCCGCGCCGCCGCGGCGCCGATCCCCGCCGGAGACGAGGGCGTCGCTGACTTGCCCGACTTTAAAGAAACATATCCTCTCGCCGTAAATCGCGCGCGGCGCCTGCGGAAAGCCGTCGAAGACAAGCTGTTCCGGCTTGAGTTGTTCTCCGTCATCGATGTAATCGGCGATGTTCTCTTTTGTAAGGCGGCAGACGGCGCCTGATGCGTCGAGGTAATAGAGCCAGTCGCCGAACAGCATCGGGAACGAACCCCCGAAAAGCTTTTTCGATTGCTTTGCGCCGTCGAAGTAAATAAGCCGGATGAACCTGTCCTGCGAATAGTAAACTCCGATTTCGTCGACGGCGACCGCCGGATTCTGCGTGTCTTCCGATGGAAACGGCAGACTGACCGAATAGCCGGAAAGGTTCAGGAGCAAAATCA
>DUUJ01000034.1 GCA_012841635.1 Clostridiales bacterium
CGAAGTCCGCATTATTGGTTTTGGCAAAGCCAAAACCTTCCTCAGAAAAAACATCTGCAAAGACTTAACTTTGGTGCGGCGACGTTTTGCCGAAGGCGAAACTTGCGCCTAACTGCGGACGAAGTCCGCATTATTGGTTTTGGCAAAGCCAAAACCTTCCTCAGAAAAAACATCTGCAAAGACTTAACTTTGGTGCGGAGATGTTTCGGCGAAGCCGAAACTCTCGAATAATGTCGGTGCGAAAGCACCGACATTATTCAGTTAGGCCTTGCCTTCGCAGCCAAGCACATTCTTAATCTTATGCTTTACAATAGTCTTTACGTTTTCGCGGGCTACTTTTAGGTAGGTGCGCGGGTCGAAGGCGTCGGGCTGTTCGAACATGACTTTGCGGATGCCGGCGGTAAGGGCGAGGCGGATGTCCGAGTCGATGTTGATTTTGCAGACGGCGCCGCGGGCGGCCTGACGGAGCTGCTCTTCCGGGATGCCGATGGCGTCTTTGAGGGCGCCGCCGGTCGCGTTGATCTGGCGGACGTATTCCTGCGGAACGGAGGACGCGCCGTGGAGGACGATCGGGAAGCCGGGCAGGCGGCGGGCGACTTCTTCGAGGATGTCAAAGCGGAGATGCGGGTCTTCGCCGGGCTTGAACTTGTATGCGCCGTGGGAGGTGCCGATGGCGATGGCGAGGGAGTCGACGCCGGTCGACTTGACGAATTCCTCAACCTCGTCCGGGTCGGTGTAAAGCGCTTTTTCGGCGTCGACGGAGACGGCGTCTTCGATTCCGGCGAGGGTTCCCAGCTCGGCTTCGACGGTAACACCGCGGGCGTGCGCGTATTCGACGACTTTTTTCGTCTCGGCGATGTTCGCTTCAAACGGATGGGAGGAGCAGTCGATCATGACCGAAGTAAATCCGGTGTCGATGCATTCGCGGCAGGTCTCGAAGTCGGCGCCGTGGTCGAGATGGAGGGCGAAATCGATGCCCAAATCTTCGCAGGCGGCGCGCGCAAGCGCCCTGAGATAAGCGGGCTTTGCGTATTTGCGGGCGCCGGCGGAAGCCTGGAGAATGAGGGGAGCTTTCAGCTCGGCGGCGGCTTCGGTGACGCCCTGAATGATCTCCATATTGTTGATGTTGAAAGCGCCGACCGCGTATCCGCCTTCGTAGGCCTTCATCAGCATTTCTTTGGTGTTTATAAGAGCCATTTTAAGGATCCTTTCGTTTGTAACGTTATTTCAATGTAAATATTATACCACTTTGGGGCTTTTATATCAAGCGATGAAGAGGGGGTATTGGTAAATTTTTTGTTATTTCGGAGGGGATAGTATTCTGCCGTCTGAAAAGTCAGCTTTTTTTATTAAGTAAAGGAAAAGCCGTTAATTCCGACATAATGCGGCGTAATGTTCCGTCCGTTCAAACGGAGTCGGTAAAATGCTCTTTTGCCCGGAATGCGCCGCATATTGCTTTATAATCGCCGAATACCGTAAGTTTATCGCCGACTTGAAATATTGTTTTTGCGTCGGGCGGCTCCGGTTTTTTGCCGTGTCTTTCGACAAGCATTATCAGAATGTTCTTATCGGCTTTCAGCCCCGTTTCCGAAAGGGGTTTGTCCCGCAGGTTTTCCGGCATTTCTTTTATAGATACCTGCGCGATCGAATCAAGCCCTATGTGATCCAGCAGCAGCACCGTATTAACGGATGTCTGATGCAGAATTCTGTCGGCAAGGTTTTCAAACAGATGGTCTCCCCATGCCCGAACCGCCCGTATCCTCAGCATAATAAAAATAAGCAGAGCCACCGACAGCGGAATCAATATTCCCAGAACCAGGTTTTCCGCCTGAGCCAGTTTGAGCGAAAGGAAAACGTTGACAAAGGCGGAGACGATGGTTATGTTGAAGACATAGCCGAACAGCATCGTTATCCGCGCTATCCGGCGTCTCGGCTTAAACGCCAGAACCATTTCGCTTTCGCGCGTCGTGAACCCGCAGCCAGTCAGGAGCGACATAACCTGAAATCTTGCTTTGTCGTCGGGCAGTCCGGTAAAGCGAAACAGCATCGTAAATAATTCCGCGATAACCCAATATAAAAGAACAATAACCGTAAATAGCGCGAATGCCAGAAAGATATTCATATGATTGCCTCTGATTACTTGTGTGTTTTTTCAACCTGATTCTGCATGTAACAATAAATATTATATCAAAAAAATACCTGTTCGCGATGTATATTTTTAATATATAAAATTAACATTTTCCCCGACTGATTTTATTTTTTCGATCGGCCTGTCATCTGCCGGACAGCCGAAAAACCGCAGGCTGCATAACACAGCCTGCGGAGTCTTGTTTATTTTCAATTGCCGAGCCGTCGAACTCACGGCTTCAGCGCCTTATATCCCTCGACGAGCCTTTCCAGAGACTTATTGTACTTCTTCTCGTTTCTGGCGTAGAGGGAGGCGTAGGGGGTGTTCTCGTCGACCATGTAGCGGAAGATGTGGATCATGTTGTCGCAGGAGACGGAATTGACGAAACCGAAATTAAAGAGGGCGCCGGCGCGGATGATGTCGAGCATCTCGATGCTGTTCTCGTCGGTGCTGTATTTGTATTTCATCGCCGTCTCGAAGAAGGCGGGGGTGACGGAGAAATACGACTCGGCCGCCATCGCCTCGGTCACCGCGCCGATCATATCAGGATTTTCGGCGTTTTTCGGGACGCAGAAGAGGGAATAGGCGTCCTGGGAGAGGGTGTGGTAATTCTGCTGATTTTCGTCGTATTTCGGGGGCGGGATAATGCCGTATTCAAAAGAGGAGTCGCGCAGATAGTCGACGGCGAAGTTCAGCATGCTGATATCAAGCAGGGCGTTGCCGTTTAAAAACGGCGGGTGGGTATCGTCTTCATTTTCAATTCTTGCGTAAACCCCTTCGTTTTTCTTGTAAAGACGCAGCACCGCGTCGGCGATATTTACGGCTCTCTCGTCGTTCATCCGTATGACAAGCTCGCCGGATTCGCCGCGGGCGGTAAGCGGCTGATTGAAGGCGGGGAAGAAAAGGTCGCAGTTATTGCCTATCGGAAGGACGAGTCCGTATTCGTCGCTGACGGTCATCTTCCCGTCGCCGTCGATGTCGTTTGCGATAGACGCGGCAAGCTCATAAAGCGTGTCGTATGTCCAGTCTCCGGCTCTGACGGTGTCGTAAAGATCGGGAACGCTGTATTTTTCCGCCATGTCTTTGTTGAAGAAGACGGCGAACATCTGGCCGATCATCGAGGTGGAAAGGTCGCCGCTTGCAAAATAGAGCTGATCGTAGAGCGTCAGCTCGTCGCGGAGGTTGGAGTTCCACCACGGCTGATCGAAATTGAGGTAGGGGATGTCTAAAAGGTTCGTGAATACCCCCTCTGTCGCCAGCGCCGTCACATAGTAGGCGTATCCGGCGACAAGCTGAAATTCGTCGTCTCCCGCCTGCACGTTGGCGCGTATCCGGTTAAGGAACTGGATGTGGCTGCCCCAGGCGCCGGGCGCGCGGATGACGCCGATCTCGACGCCGAGCCGGTCTTCGACGGTTTTCTGGCGGTTGAAGACGGCGTCGTTGACGATCTCGCCGTTCATTTCGTCGGTGACCATCTCGTTGCCGAAAATATATTCTTCGCGGCTGTAAATTATGTATTCTTCGCCGTCGAAGCGCAGGTCGGGAGGCAGGCCGTCGGGCGGAGCGGTTTCTTCGGCGGTTTCGGCGGCAGTTTCGCCGGCGTCTGTTCCGGGGCTTTCGCTTTTTTCCGAGCCGCAGCCGGCAAACGACATTGCAATAAGCGATATAAGCAGAAGCGCCGCAAGCAGTATTGAGGTGATTTTTACCTGTTGTCGCACTGTTGCATCTCCTTGTTTTATGGCGGTGTCGGTTTTGGTTTGTGTTTTCTTGTCGCGGTGTTATAAATTGCTGCCTGAAGCGCGGCTGTCAATCTTCTCCGCGCGCAGGCGCGTCCGATTATTTTGATTGCGGCAAAGCCGCAGAAAGGGAAATCTTCTCCGCGCGCAGGCGCGTCCGATTGCAATTAATCGAACTTAAGGCTGCATTTCTTTATACGCGTCAACGAGTTTCGTCAGGGCCGCCTGATATTTCGACTCGTTTTTGGCGTAGAGGGAGGCATACGGGGTGTTGCCCTGTACCATGGCGCGGAATATGTGGATCATGTTCTGGCAGGAGACGGAGTTGACGAATCCGAAGTTGAAGAGGGCGCCGGCTCGGATGATATCCAGCATCTCGATGCTGTTTTCGTCGGTGCTGTATTTGTATTTCATCGCCGTCTCGAAGAATGCGGGAGTTACCGAGAAATACGACTCGGCCGCCATCGCCTCGGTCACCGCGCCGATCATCTCGAGGTCTCCGGCGTTTTTCGGGATGCAGAAGAGGGAGTAGGCGTCCTGGGAGAGGGTGTGATAATCCTTCTGGCTTTCGTCGTATTTCGGCACCGGTATGATTCCGTATTCAAAAGAGGAGTCGCGGAGCTTGTCGATGGCGAAATTCAGCACGGCGATGTTGAGCAGCGCGCGGCCGTGAATGAAGGGGGCGTGGGTGTCTTCCTTGTCTTCGGTTTTTGCGAAAACGCCTTCGTTTTCCTTATAAAGGCGCAGCACCGCGTCGGCGATGTCGGCGGCTCTCGCATCTCCCATTTTAATCACTATATCGCCGGATTCGTCGCGGGCGGTAAGCGGCTGGTTGAAGGCGGGGAAGAAAAGGTCGCACTGGTTGCCTATCGGCAGGACGAGGCCGTATTCGTCTTCGGCGGTCATCTTCCCGTCGCCGTCGATGTCGTTTGATATCGACGCGGAAAGCTCGTAAAGGGTGTCATAGGTCCATTTGCCCGCCCGGACGGTTTCGTAAAGGTCGGGGACTGCGTATTTCTCCGCCATGCTCTTGTTGAAGAAGGTTGCGAACATCTGGGCTATCATCGTATACGAGAGGTCGCCGCCGGCGAAGTAGAGCTGCCCGTAAAGCGTCAGCTCGTCGCGAAGGTTGGAGTTCCACCACGGCCGGTCGAAATTGAGGTAGGGGACGTTCAGAAGATTCGTAAATATCCCTTCGGTTGCCAGCGCCGTTACAAAGTAGGCGTAACCGGCGACTAACTGGAACTCATTGTCTCCCGACCGCACCGAACCGCGGAGCCTGTCGAAGAATTTGCCCTCGTTGCCCCAGATGCCGGGCGCGCGGACAACGCCGATGTCGACGCCGAGACGGTCTTCGACATACTTTTGCCGGTTGAAGACGGCGTCGTTGACTATCTCGCCGTTCATCTCGTCGGTGACCATTTCATTCGGCCAGATCAGGTCTTCGCGGGAGTAGATAACATATTTCGCGCCATCGAAGCGGAGGTCCGGCGGCAGACCGTCGGACGGTTCTGTCTCTGCGGCGGTTTCCGCGGTGGTTTCGCCGGTTTCGGCTTGTCCGGGAGCGTTGCTTTTTTCCGAGCCGCAGCCGGCAAACGCCGCCGCAAGCGGGATGAGCATCAGCGCCGCAAGCAGCGCCGATACGGTTTTTATCCGGAACTGCATGGTTGTACCTCCCTGTTTTTCGGTTGTATGGGTTTGAGTTTATTTAACTCACGGCTTCATCGCCTTATATCCCTCGACAAGCTTTGTCAGAGCCGCCTGATACCTCGACTCGTTTTTGGCGTAGAGGGAAGTAAACGGCTTCTTCTCCATTACCATGTAGCGGAAGATGTGGATCATGTTCTCGCAGGAGACGGAGTTGACGAATCCGAAGTTGAAGAGGGCGCCGGAGCGGACGATATCGAGCATCTCGATGCTGTTCTCGTCGGTGCTGTATTTGTATTTCATCGCCGTCTCGAAGAAGGCGGGAGTTACGGAGAAGTAGGATTCCGCCGCCATCGCCTCGGTCACGGCGCCGATCATCTCAAGGTCGCCGGCGTTTTTCGGGACGCAGAAAAGGGAATAGGCGTCCTGTGAGAGGGTGTGGTAGTTCTGCTGACTTTCGTCGTATTTCGGCACCGGGATGATTCCGTATTCAAAAGAGGAGTCGCGGAGTCTGTCGATGGCGAAATTCAGCACGTTGATGTCAAGCAGGGCGCGGCCGTGAATGAAGGGGGTGTGGGCGTCCGGATCCCCTTCGTTTACCGTGTAGACGCCTTCGTTTTTAGTGAAGAGCTGCAGCACCGCGTCGGCGATCATGACGGCTCGCTCGTCGTTCATTCTCAGCACTATCTCGCCGGATTCGTCGCGGGCGGTAAGCGGCTGGTTGAAGGCGGGCCAGAAAAGATCGCACTGGTTTCCGTCGGGTATGACAAGGCCGTATTCGTCGTTGACGGTCATCGCCCCGTCGCCGTCTATATCGTTTGATATCGACGCGACAAGCGTGTAAATCGTGTCATATGTCCATTTGCCTTCGCGGACGGTGTCGTAAAGGTCGGGGACGCTGAATTTTTCCGCCATGTCCTTGTTGAAGAAGGTGGCGAACATCTGGCCGATCATCGTGTAGGAGAGGTCGCCGCCGGCATAGTAGAGCTGATCGTAGAGCGTCAGCTCGTCGCGGAGGTTGGAGTTCCACCACGGCTGATCGAAGTTGAGATAGGGGACGTGCAGAAGGTTTGTAAACACCCCTTCTATCGCCATCGACGTCACATAGTAAGCGTATCCGGCGACTAACTGGAATTCGTTGTCTCCCGCCTGCACGTTGGCGCGAACTTTGTCATGGAACTGGATATGGCTGCCCCAGCTGCCGGGCGCGCGGACGACGCCGATATCGACGCCGAGGCGGTCTTCGACAATCTTTTCGCGGTTGTAAACGGCGTCGTTGACTATCTCGCCGTTCATGTCGTCGGTGACCATCTCGTTCATCCAGAGATGCTCCTCGCGGCTGTAAATTATATATTTTTCGCCGTCGAAGCGGAGATCCGGCGGCAGCCCGTCGGAAGGGGCGGTTTCTTCGGTTGTGGTTTCGGCGGCAGCCTTGCCGGTATCCTGTCCGGGGGCGTCGCTTTTTTCAGAGCCGCAGCCGGCGAAGGAGAGCGCCAGAAGCGAGATGAGCAGCAGCGCCGAAAGGATTGCTGATGTGGTTCTGATACTTGTTGTCATTGGGTCCTCCGTGTATTTTGTTTTTTTATATCAATAATTGCGATGGGCAATTTTGTTATTGGGTGCGGGGAAGGGGGATTTGGCGCGGCAGGGTGGGATTTATATCAATATACCGTCCAATTCTTCAATCATTATTTGCGGGGAAAAAAGCATGTTTTCGCAATGCGACTTTCCTTTGAAACGCTTTATGATACTGTTTTTGTAGTGTTTCGAGATGAATTCGGCCGATTTTTTTGCAAGCAATTCGTTGATTGTCGTTCCGTGAAAGTAATAAATCCGGGTGTTTTCGGCGTCGATATTCGAGGGCAGCCGATAATCAACTACGCCTTTTACGCAGTTTTGTATCGTGGTATCCGTCATATAATCCAAAACGTTTAAAAATTCGTCGAAACAGTCTTTCGGACAGATACTTTCGGCTTGCTTTAACGCCTTTTTATCCCTCTTTTGCGATTTATGCGTTGCGGTCAGATAAAAATTGAGTATCATTTTTTTCATCAGGAAATTTACGGGAATAAGAGGGGAGCTGTCAAAAATCAGCTTTTCGATTTTCAGCCGATCCCGCCGCCACAGGGTCGCGGCTAAAACGCCGCCCATAGACATGGCGTAAACGGCAAAGACATCCGCGCCGTATTTCGGAATATAACAGTTTTCGAATTCTTCGGCAGATACGGAAAATGAGATAAAATCCTCTTCATGATTCGGATAATGCCCGGGCAGGATCGGAACGATTATGTGAAAATTGCTCGAGTAATGTTCTATATATTTATTCCAAATCTGATAAGGCATTTGAAAACCGTGTATCAAAACGAGCTTTCTTTTTGAACTGTCTCCGAATTCGAGGGCTTTCAATTTTCTGTCTCCTTGTCTGTTTTGAGGTTTTAAATAATTTGGGCAGCGGGACGGCTTATTTCAGAACTTCCCATGTCGGGGCTTTTTTAGAGCCGATCCGCCGGATATATCCCTTTTTTGTAAGCGAATTCAGCGTTCTCTGAACCGTCCTTAC
>DUUJ01000035.1 GCA_012841635.1 Clostridiales bacterium
AAATTCCCTGAGCGACGGTTATTCCCGCGCCCATGCAAAGACAGGTATCGCACATATCGAGCGGCGCGGCGTTTCCCAAAGTATAGCAGCCGATATCGCCGCAGAATACCGACTTTTTGCCTTTCATTGCCTGTTTTACCGCATAGAATGAGGCGCGGTGAGGACATCCGGCGCAGAGCACCGGCGGTCTTAACGGCAGCGCCGGCGGTTGTTCCGTCGATTTTGCGATATCGGGCTTTTCATTATTCAGGAATTTATTTAAGGCTGCTTTGACCGAATCGACTGTGTTTTCGCCCGAAGCGGCTATATCCGAGGTGAGTTTGCCGCGGATTTTGACTTTGAGACCGTATTTGCCGCAGACATATGTCAGCGCGCGTTCAATTACCGGATCAAGCTCCTCAATGCAAAGCACTTCGTCAAGTCCGTCGAGAAATTCAAGCGCTTTCTTTTCCGGGAACGGAAAAGGGGTTGCGATTTTTAATATTTTAGGACGTTCGGAGCTGCCCAGGGCGTCAAGGGTATACATGAAATTTATTCCGTGGGTCGCGACGCCTTTTTTTGATGATTTCAGTCTGCCGCGCGAAGCGAGTATTTCATTTGCATGATAATCGGAAAACAAATCGCTCAGCTCCGCATTTCTTGACTCGATAAGCGCGTGGTTCTTTTGCGACAGGCGCGGGAAAATAACCCATATGGAGCTGTCTTTAACAAATCCTTCCGGTTTGTTTTTGTAATATTCGTCTTCGTCCTTTATATCTATCGATTCATAGCCGTGATTCACCCGCGTAGTTACGCGGAAGAAAACCGGGGTGCCGTATTTTCCCGAAAGCTCGAAGGCTTCGCCGATCATCGTGTATGCTTCCGATACCGATGAGGGGTCAAAGACGGGGACTTTCGAAAACATCGCAAATGTACGGGTATCCTGTTCTGTCTGAGAGGAAATGGGTCCCGGGTCGTCGGCTACAAGAACTACCATGCCGCCTTTTACGCCTATATATTCAAGGCTCATCAGAGGGTCGGAGGCGACATTCAGCCCTACCTGCTTCATTGTCACCATTACTCTGGCGCCGCAGTATGCCGCGCCGGCGCCGACTTCCATCGCCGCCTTTTCGTTTGTTGACCATTCGACGTGAACATTTCCCGGATTTCTTACGGCGACCGTTTCCAATACCTCGGTCGACGGTGTTCCCGGATATCCGGCGACAAGGTTGACACCTGCCGCCAAAGCTCCCAGGGCTATCGCCTGGTTGCCCATCAAAAATTCTTTATGCATTTTAATTCTCTTTTTGAATATTAAGGCGGTTAAGCCTTGATAAAACGTAAATTATATTATACCACGATTTTATAAAATATTCAACCGAAATGATTTAAGAGATATTGAAAACAATAACAGTAATTGTTCCCCGGTTATTTTTGTCTGACTCGGCGTAATAAAAAATCCCCGGAGAATTTTCCGGAGAACAGATAAAATCAAATATATACAATAATTTAATAAGCCGAACTTTATTTATGCCTCAATATCTCCTGCTTTGCCGGGGAACTTCTTGCTGCAAGATCGGGGAAACGGCGCTCGAGGGCTGCGAAGGAGATTTCGACGTCCTCATGGACCTCGGCTGCGGTTGTTGCTCCTACCGTGATCATGTCGCAGTCGCGAATCACGCTCCAGTTGAAATTCAATCCGACAAACGGAGTGGTGCGGCCGGCGGCAAAAGGCTTGATTGTCATAACCGGCTTTTTGGCGTTATTTATGATCCTTGCGACGCTTTCGATCTCTATCTGCATCAGAAATCCCATGCAGTTGAAAATCTGGATATACGTTTCGACATCATAGCCGTTTGCATCGCAGTAAAGAATCGCCTCCGGCATATGGGCGGAGAGACCCGGAAGCAACCCCGCATCGCGTATCATCGAAAGATAGTCGGGCAGGCGGACGATTTTCCCGAGATTTTTATTTACCAGCTGCTCCATGCTGGAATGGTGGATAAGGCAGAAGGTTGAGCCTATTTCGTCGCTGTGTTTTATTACCTTCTCGGCTTCGGCTCTTGCGGAGGCGCTGTCGTCGACATTCATTATGGGGGTGTCGATGATTATTATTTTCTTTCCGGATTTTTCTTCGGCGTATTTTATCGCTTCGAGGCAGATTGGGGTGGTGCTGACGGGACCCATTATCGCGTCGATGCCGTATTCGAGATAGGCTTCGAATACCGGGTAGAAATCTTCTTTCTTCTGATAGCGATCCTTTATTCCGGCGTCTGCCGCCGAGCTGCGGTGGCTGTAACCTAAAAGCCAGTTGGTACCGATCAATATACGCGGCAAGGAAACGCCGCCTACCGTGGTTCTCGGAAATATTTTACTCATGTCTTTTACCTTCTTTTGTTTTGTTTATCTTCATTATAGCACGGCCGGGTTTTTATGTCAATATGTGACCGGTAAACTTGTCTGCTTTTATAACGCATAAACACGCGGGAATCAAACAGGCATATGAGCCGAAACCCATATGCCTTTGTTTTAGTTTTCAATTCTTGTACAGCGTACCGTGAACCGCGTGGTGCCGTCGTAGGTACAGGTGAAAAGAGTCAGCTGCCAATCGCTTGAGATCATATCTTCAATTGCAGTCGCTTCAAGAACCTCTACTTCGGCAACTTCAAATTCGAAAACGTTTCCGTCTATATCGGTGAAGGTTATCCTGTCGCCTATCGAGATGCGGTTAAGGCGGCCGAAATGAGTTTTATAATTATGACCGGAAATCACAAGATCGTCCTGATAAACAATTCCGCTGTAACGGCAGGGGGCAAGTTTCAGATTTCTGTCGTTCCAGTCTCCTATGATCGGCAGACTCAGCCAAAGAGACGGAATATCAAGTATGCCAATATACCTTGAACCGTCGAGGACAACACCCGGCATATCCATTTCCGGGTTTAACTGATAATCGGGAACAAAGTATTCGCTCGGCGGCAATTCCTCGTCATCGGGCTGCTCCTCGGGCGAATCGGGCTCTTGCGGCGTCTGAGGCTCCTGAAGCGTCTGAGTGATGATATCGTCTGTTGTTTTATATTTTTCAAACGCTTTTGCATTCGCAGATATTACCTCTCTCAGCTGCGAAACTGCTTTTTCAGATATTTCTCCTGCGGTTCTTTCCTGAACGCGGTTGTATATGAACAACGCTAAGGCTGCCGCAATCAGCAGCAGCCCCAAGGTTATGAAAAATATTCCCTGTCGTTTATTCATCGTCACGATTCTTGATCTTTATAACTCCGAAAATAGTGGAAGCGAGTCCGGCGGCGCCGAGCAGCGGTACCGGCCACTGAAGCATACCTGTCTGCGGGAGCTTAGAGGGCGGAGACGGATCCTCAATGTCAGGTGTTTCCGGCGGTTCCATTTCAATATATACAGTTTCGAGAACGGTTACTATTTCGGGTTCCGGTTTGGTTTCCGGTTCCGGTTTTGTTTCAGGTTCGGTGATGGTTTCGATTACCGTTGTAACTTCAGGTTCAGTAGTTACAATAATAGGCGGCGGTGGCGGTGGAGGCGGCGGCGGTGGAGGAATGACAGGCTTTGTATTTGTTACAATAAAAGTTATTCCCTGAAGCCTGATCAATACCGTATAGCCGGTGGGAACATATTCGATAAGCGACCATGTGTGGCCTGCCGGCAGATTCTGCCAGTGATAACGCCAGTTATTTTCGGCATTGAGACGAACCGTTTCATAAGGTTCCCCGTCACAAATCAGGACAACATCGACATAGGGCGGACGAAATAATACGGCTCCTCCGTCATTCCATATCTTGATTACCCTGCGGTCGACAGTATCGGGAATTTCTTCCGTACTGATTTTCACGTTGGAAACAACGTCGTAAACAGGATCACCCGTTGTTTCATCGACATACGGAACGAGCACGAAATACGGCACCGCTTTATGCGTTTTATTTCCGACAGTCAGAGTCTCGCCGATAACAAGATACAACCCGTGCTCAAGCGGATCGGTTGTATTCGGGAACGACGCAACACCGTCTGAATCGGTTACATCGGTATCATACGGGGTAAGGTTATCGCTTGCAACATATCCCGCGAGAGTTTCGGCAAGCGCCAGCCATTCTTCGTTGGTATCAAGTTCCAAAAAAGAAACAGAATAAGCTGCAAACTCCGATGTCACCGTTAAATTCGGGAAATCATCGGCATCGGCAACACGATATATCGAATATTTCATGCCGCTGACCGGGTCAGAACCTGATTTCACGTTCAATGTAAGCGAAACGGGAGCATCAGGATCGATTTCAGCCGCATTTGCCGGTAAGCATAGGCTTATCATCATGACCGCAAGGATCAGAGCAAGCCAGATGCGGTAGTTTTGTCGTTTCATATGTTTTACCTCAGTAAAGGGAATCTTGGTTATCGGCGTTTCAGTTTTTTAATTGCATCGATTATGACAACGCCGAGCATTATCATAATAAGCATGGCAATCGCCAAAACAGCCGCGAGAATATATGACGAAATCTGTATTGCGTCGGCGGTGACGCGTATAGCTTTTGTATCTTCAATCAGGGTTTCAACTCTGTGTCCCCTGACAAGCAGGCGGTGTGTGTTTATACCGTAGGGAGTGCAGGTTACAAGGGTGCAGAGATCTTCATCCGGCATAATCAACAGAGATGACAGGTCGGTCGGTTCGACTATCAGTATTTGGTCGACCTGATAAGTCAATACTTCATTCATTGTCCTTATCAGGAACTGATCGCCGACAACCATCTTATCAAGGTCGGTAAAAAGTTTTGCCGAGGGAAGACCGCGGTGGGCGGAAAGGACGGTGTGAGTCGATGCGCCTCCGACCGGAAGCGACGAACCCAGAAAATGTCCCACTGCTCGCTGAAGTATCTCTTCGGATACCCCGTGATGAATCGGAAGAGTGCAGCCGATCTTTGAAATCTCGATATACGCCATGATTCCGGTATCGGTTACGTTGAGTATGGAGTTATATTCCTCTTCTTCCTCATCGGTCATCTCCCAGTTTACGCCGGAAACGGAAAGGAGATAATTGTATGAATGCG
>DUUJ01000036.1 GCA_012841635.1 Clostridiales bacterium
CCTCTCCTTTGGTGCGGTAGACATTGTAGGCGCTCTCGGCGTCGCCGACTCTCGCGGAGAAGTAGATATAGCCTTCGTAGCTGAAGATGTACATCACCCCGCCGGTCTCCCCGCCGATATTTTCCGGAGTATCGGTTTTAGAGTCATAGCGGTAAAGCTTAAAATCGTCGTAAGGATTTGCGAAATAGAGATACTCAGAGTCCCGGAAGACCTTAGAGGCGTTTGTCAGATTCCCGTAAAACGGGTCGTCCGGCAAAGTCTCGGCGCCGCCGCATCCCGCAGCGGCAAAGAGAATGACAAGGAACAGAATAAAGGAAAACGCGCGCCGCATGTGTTTCATTTTGAGTTCCTCCCGTATAAGGCGTAATTTGTTTTATATATAAATAGATCCCCGCAATTTCAACGCTGATTTCATTAGAAAAAACACCGATAACGACTTTACTTTGGAACGGAGACGTTTTTCCGAAGGAAAAACTCTCGACTTGCGCCGGAAGGTGCAAGTCAGCTATTACCGCGCATCTTGCGCGGTAATAAAGGCCGGAGCCGGATACATCTGCGGCGGCTCCTCCGGCTTGCCGATTTTCGCTTCTTCCGACACATTCGCCGAACTCCAGATTCGGAGCGACGAATCCGGCGAATCAAGATCCACCGGTACCCCGGCTGCGTAGAAGGTCTCAAGGGAATAGGCGCGCGTCTTCGGGTTGCCCTCGTCGTCATACGCCTGCGAAAAATCCACCCCGTAAAAGATGAGCACGCGGTAGTTATACCTGCCGCGCGAAAACGCCGCCCAGGTGTAGTCTTTGAACATATTGCCGTCCTCGTCCGTGAGCGCGAAGACATACGGCTCGCCCTGCGGAGGGCTGCCGTCGCCGTATCCCCGGGCCGCCGCCGATTCCGCGGCTTTGCGCGCCGTCGCGTTGTTCCATCTCGCGGTGATCTGCAAAGTGCCGTGCTTTGTATCGACAAATTCCGCCGAAACTTTTATCCGCCCGTCCGGGTCGATAAGGTCGTCCGTCGGCTGCTTCACCACCATCGCCGGATACCCCTCCGGATCAGCGTTGTAAGCCGCTGCCCGCTCATCCGTCCAGATGAATCGGGTCACTTCTTTCGGGTCTTCCGCCAGAATGATCCGCCCTATCCAAAACAGATAAACGAAAACTATCAGCCCGACGAAAAGCCAGCCGAATATCCGCGCCAAAAGCGGCTTCTTAGGCTTCTCCGCATAAGGGTTAAACTCGCGTTTCCCGAACTTCGCTTCATATTCCTTGGCGGATTCAAAATCCTCCGGATCAACCCGCTGCTTATCTTTAGACATGCTTATCTCCTTGGGGATGCGAAGGGGACTCCGTCCCCTTAAACCCCTGCAAGAAAACTTTTGAAAAAGTTTTCTTGATTTTCAAAACTTCTGTGTATAATTGAAAAATCGACTTAAAACAAAAACCGCGGCAGAACGCAACGCGTGTGCCACGACCTCACTTGCCAGCGGCAACGTTTGGACGCGGCCGACAAATATTCAATTAATTATTTTCGCCAAAGGCGAAACTTTCTGCGTAAGCCGGCGTACGCCGGCTATTAGTTTTGCTTTGCAAAACTTACATTAGAAAAAACACCGATAATGACTTTTATTCGGAACGACGACGTTTTGGCGGAGCCAAAACTCGTAGCTAACGCCGGCTTCCGCCGGCGTTAGCAGAAACCCACCGAGCCGTGTAAATCGAGATAGAAACCCCTGCGTAAGCAAAGGTTGGTGTCCTCTTCCAGACTTTGTGCTCCCAACATCTCTTTCGGACGGTTCGGTCAGCGGACGCCTGTGAGGCGGCGCTGGCGTAACCGTAACGATCCTAAGAGGAGGTCTGCAAACCCGAAAGGAAAGTCAGACTCCATTTAATTCGTGCAGGTTTTATGCAAGATTTATCACGCACTAAGCAGGCAACTTAACTTTGAAGCGGCGATATATTGTTGAAAACAATATTCGCGAATAACTCGCCCCGCGAGTTATTCAATGCTGGTATTTTCAGCGGATTATCTACATTAGAGATAACATAAATAATGACTTTGCTTTGGAACGGAGATGTTTCGACTTCGTCGAAACTCTCGACTTGAGCCGGAAGGCGCAAGTCAGCGATGATTTCACCAAAGGTGAAACTCGCAGAATAGCCGCTATGCGGTTATTCATCTTCAATTAGAGAATACATAAATAATGACTTCATCGTCCGGCGGCGACGTTTCGCAACGCGAAACTCGCAGCTGGCGCTATGCGCCAGCAAACTCCACTTTAATTCGTGCAGGTTTTATGCAAGATTTATCACGCACTAAGCAGGTAATCTTAGCGGAGAAAACATAAATAAAGACTTAACTTGCCGGCGGCGATATATTGTCGAAGACAATATTCGCGAATAATGTCGGCGCGGAAGTACCGACATTATTCAGCTTCTTCATCTTCTTCAAAAAGCTGATCGTCGAATATTTCGGCTATGCGTTCGAACTCGTCGTCGTCCTCGATTGTGCAGAGGACATCCTCGCCGTTCTCGTCCGTCTCCGCTTTCATTATAACATATTCGCTGTTGGGGTTGTCGGCTTCGTCGGCCGGGATAAGCGCAAGATAAAGCTTATCGTCAAGAGTGCAGGAGCCGAGCAGGGCAAATTCAATCTCTTTGCCGTCTTCGTCGGTCAGCACGAATATTTCATCATCAAAAAGTTCGTCTTGTGTCATTTCATTCACCTCATGTTGTGGGTCCATCATTATTGTACAACATATAAACCGATTTGTCAAGCAAAAAATATAAAATCAATGAAAATCACATTAATTTTTATACATCCGGCCGGAATACCTTTCTTTACACCGCCGCTCTTAAAAAATTCCCTCAAAACATCTTGAATAACATCCCCCGATTGGTTATAATCTTATCATAAAACAATTAAAACGTCCCGGACACGGCGTGTCCCGTCCCGTTTCGGACCCGATATGTCCGGCTTTTCCCGCTTTGCGTCGTGTTTTTTGAGCGGCGGATGCCGTATAATATAGCCAAGGAGGACAAAGAAATTATGGATCAGGCAAAAATCGGAGGCTTTTTAAAGCTCCTCCGAAAAGAAAAAGAGCTCACGCAGGAACAGCTTGCCGAGCGGTTTTACGTATCGTCGCGGACGGTGTCCCGGTGGGAAACGGGCAGCAACATGCCGGATCTGAGCGTTCTCATCGAGCTTGCCGATTTCTATCGGGTCGACATCCGCGAAATCCTTGACGGAGAAAGGAAAAATTCAAACATGGACAAAGAACTCAAAGACACGCTGAACAAAGTCGCCGACTACAGCCGGGAAGACAAAAGGCGGATGGGAAGAAGAATGAGCGTTCTCTTCCTTCTGGGAATCATCGGAAACATTATCTGGGCGATCGTGGAATTCGGCAATCTGCCGCAAACTCCGTTATTGAGGGGAGCGGCAGGTTTCGGAGCCGGTTTCGGATTCGGGATGCTGATAATAGGCTTCCTCATGGCGTCCGGAATCATGGATAAGACATTAGGCAGACTGAAAAGACGGATTCTCGGAAAGAAAGACTGAAAATCAGTCATAACCCCCAAAGAAAAGGCGGCCGGGCAAAATGCCCGACCGTTTTTTTCATCAAAAAACCGATAATGACTTTACTTTGGTGCATTGAATAGCGCCTGCGGCGCTATTCAATTAGCCTACAGGCGACACCAGCACGCGCCCGGTTCCCCGATACACATTCACCAGACCCTCGCCGGACGCGGCGGAGCCGACCAGCGTCTTGGTGGTGCGCTCTACCGTAAATTCAAGCGACGCCGACCAGGCGATAGCCATATTGCCGTCTATCTTGAGCACGTCGTTCTGAAGGTCGACCACAAACAGCTCCTCCGCCGGAACGCGGCTCTCGAGAACCGCAATGCCGCTGCCTTTGAGGATCGAGTTAAAGAGTCCCTCGTTGCCCAGAACCGCGGAGGAAATATTGGAGCGGGCGATAACGCCGATCTCGACGGAGCTGTCGCAGGCGAGGAAGAGTCCGTCGTCGATGACCATGCCGCCGTTCCAGTCTTCGACATTCTCAAAGAGGATATACTTGTAAGTCGGCTCCATGACGAGAAGTCCGAATCCGGTGTAAACGGGCTTGATCGCCGACTCGCCGGTAACCTTTCCGCCGGTCAGTTTCTTCATGAAATCTCCGGCGCCTTTTACGTTGGTTGCGGCATTGACCTGACCGATCATCATCTGCATGGCGCCGGCCTGAATGGTGACCGCGTTGCCGTTGAGCGCCGCGACTACCTGGCGCTTGCGGAGGTTCATCTGCGACGCAAAATATTTGCTCGTCGCGGTGTCGTGGGTTACCGAGTAATCTTTGGTAAACTCGACGACATTGAAACAGCCGCGCTGATCGACCACATTGTGCGAGCCGGACTGGGAAAGAATGTTTTCTGTGAACATGATAGTGTTCTCCTGTTGTGTTATATTTGGTTTTTACGTGTTGATATGAATAAATGTATAGCGGTTGTTCTGCAAGTTTTGTCTTATTTTTTATAATTTTACAAACAGCTCGGATGGGGTTATAGCCGGGACGGGGCTGTTTTTGAAGTCCTTTGTGTTTCTGGTTACGATATAATCTGCCTTTACTCTCAGCGCACAAACCGATTGCAGAGCGTCTTCATAATCGGAAAATTCCAATTCCGCCGCCCGTATAAGATCGGTTTTCCGCAAATCCGCTACAGTAAAAATCGAGGTAAGCGTTGTCAGTATTTCTTTAATACGGCTGCTGTTAAGTTCCTTGCGCATTATATATACGATATTCGGAATTGAAACAGCTGAGATATATCCGGTGACCAGATTTGCTTCGCAGTATCTGAACACCCGCAGAGAGTCGTCCAGATAGTCTTTTCTGTTACAGAGAACATCGAGAATGATATTCGTGTCAATCAGAATCTTCAAGACGCGCCAACCTTTCCGAACGAGCTTTCTTTTCATCGACATCGGAAGAAAGAACGCCGACAAGTCTGTCCGAAAGGAAGGAAACCGTCTTGCCCTTTGAGATCAGACGCGCAACCTCAACGCCGTTTTTGGTGATAACTATGTCTTTTCCTTCCTGAGCCATTTTTAAAAATCTGCCGAAATTGTTCTGAATTTCGGTCGCAGTCACAACAGTCATTTGTCTCCCTCCTTTTATGCTCTGTTTGCATAAATATTATATCACCGATTAGCTAAATTGTCAATAAGTTATTTTAGCTAAATTGAATAGCACCGTAGGCGGTATTCGCGAGTTTCACCTTCGGTGAAATCATCTCTGACTTGCACCTTCCGGCGCAAGTCGCGAATATTGTCTTCGACAATATATCGTCGCCGGATAGCTAAGTCATTATCGGTGTTTTTTCAAAAGTAAGTTTTGCTCCGCAAAACTATTAATCTGAATTTCACTCCCCGAAGTATGCCTCCACTACCTTATCCAGATTCTTCTGATACACCTTCGCGTTTTTCTCCCACAGCGAGGCGATATCCTTCGTGTTGTTCTTGAGGTTATCCCCCATAAAACTGAAAATATAGTTTATCGACACCGAGTGGACGTACCCGAAGTCGAACCAGAGCGTTTCGCGGATGAGGTCGAGCATCTCGGAGGATTCGTTGTCGCGGCTGACTTTGCTCTTGAGAACCGTCTCATAAAAATCCGGGATGACCGACTGCTTCGATTCGGCGCACATCGCCTCGATTATCGCGCCGCAGAAGGGAATGTCGGACACCGAGAGCGGGACGCAGAAGACCGACTGACCGTCGTAAACCTGAGAGCGGTATTCCGCCTGCGTGTCGTCGCGCTTCGGGAAGGGCAGGATGCCGAAGTCGGTTTCCATCGAGCGGAGGGTCGCCGTGTTGTCGAGGGTGCCGGTCATGAACAGCGCGTGATCCTGGGTGAAGATGTTCATCATCTCGGTGTAATCCGCGTCGATCGACGGGCGGCTGAAGAAGACTTCGTTTCCGCCGCTGTAAATGATGTCATACATCTTCGTGTAATACTGCACGAATTTGTCGGAGAAGAGCGCAAGCGTGAGGCTGTCGCCGGTGTTCTCGACGATCGGCAGGCCGCCGGTGGTTAAAAGGCAGCGGCAGCTGTGGTTGTTGGTAATCCAGCCGTAAAGGTCGGCGTTGGTGTATTTGCCGTCGCCGTCAAGGTCGCCGGTGACCTTCTTTATCTGGGTGTCGGCGTAGTCCCAGGTCCAGCCGCCGTCGCGGACCACCGAATAAAGGTCGTCGACGCCGTAATTTTCCGCCAGCAGCTTGTTGAAGAAGCAGGCGTAGATATATTCCCACATCGTCAGCGACCAGTCGCCGGAGATGAAATACAGCCGCCCGTCGACTCTGTTGTTATCGACGAATCCTTTCGTCCACCAGACGTTGTCGGGGTTCAGCGTCGAGACGTCGTAGAGGTCGACAAAGCAGTTATCCATCGCCATCGGCACGATATACGCCTGATATCCGGCGACGCACTGATAGGCGTCGTCGCCCGCCATGACGCTGTTTTTGACAAGCGCCGTGAAGGTGTTCTGATCCGCCCAGTCGCCGGGCGAGGTTATGCTTTTGACGTTGATGTTGTATTTTTCCGCGACCGCCAGATTCCGCCGGTAGATGGCGTCGTCCATGACGTCTCCGGTCTCCTGCTCGGAATAGATCTCGTATTCTTTATAGTCGCGGCAGAGGATGCTGAAATCCCGCCCGCCGTAGTCTTCCGTCGGCAAAGACGCAAGATAGGACGGTTCGGCCGTCGTTTCGGCTTCCGTCGCGGCGGTCGTTTCCGGGCCGTCATCCGGCGCGCCGCCCGAATCTTTCCCGCCGCAGGCGGATACGCCGAGAAGCAGCGAGAGCAGCAGCAAAAATGAAATAAGTCGTTTCATAATTTTATCTCCATAAGGTTAATCGGTTTGTTATTTCTCTTTAATTATTATACATTGTCGGAAGGGGATTGTCAAGATAGAAATGAATACCGCCGGAGGCGGTATTCGCGAATATTTCCTTCGGAAATATATCGCAGTCGGACGGTTAAGTTTTTATCGGTGTTTTCTCTGAGGTAAGTTTTGCCGTTGGCAAAACTATTTAATCAATTCGCGCAAGTCGCGAGTTTCGCTTTCGGCGAAAAAATTTATCCGAAATTATCATCGAAACAGTTCGAACCTTGATTCGCACAAATTGGAACAAATAATTTACATACTTTGCTTGCATTAGGCGCTTTTATGTGGTATAATATATAATAATTGTATTATAATATAAAGAGACAAACGAATCGGACGCGGGTCTTTAAAAGACGGATCGGCGTCCCCGGGACGGTTATTAAAGAGGAGTTATTTTGGATCCCCTGAACGAAATCTGGCAGGCGGCGCTCGAACTTATGGCGAAGGATTATTCGGACACTTTTATGGACCTCTGGTTCCGCTGCCTTTCGCTCACGGCGCTGGACGGGAAGTCGGCGGAATTGTCATGTCCTTCCGACTTCAAAACAAGCTCGCTCAACAAGGGCTACCTTGATACGCTTGAAAAATATCTCGAGATGGTGCTCGGCTACAAGCCGAAAGCGACCGTCGTTTCGACAGAACCGCCCAAAAAGGGCGGCCATGACTGGCGCCTTCCCGGCGTAGACGGCGGAGCTGCGGCATCCGATGCCGCGGAAGACACCGAAACCGATTCTGCCGCCGACGGCGAAGACGAAGATAAACCGTCAGCCGCGGCTGACGACAGCCGCTCCGGCTCCCTTTCTTACGGCAGCTCATCGGCAGATTCCGCGAGCCTTGACTCCGGGCTGCCTTTCGACGCGCCGGACATGGCGGCGGACGCCCGCGAACAGCCGGATTCCGCCGACCCGCAGCTGCCGCCGAGTCTGCACCGCGCCGAATACACCTTCGACAACTTCATCGTCGGCTCGTCGAACAAATTCGCGCACGCGGCCTGCACCGCCGTCGCGGACAAGCCGGGCAAGAGCTGGAACCCGCTGTATATCCACGGCCCTTCCGGTCTCGGCAAAACCCACCTGCTTTACGCGATTATCAACAGCGTGGTTGCGCGCTACCCGAAGAGCATAATTGTCTACGTCAACGGCGAGCAGTTCACCAACGAAATCATCGAAGCGATCGCCCGCGGCGCGACGTCGCAGTTCCGGGCAAAATACCGCACCGCCGATATGCTGCTGATCGACGACATTCAGTTCATCGCCGGCAAAGACGCGACCCAGGAGGAGTTTTTCCACACCTTCAACGCCTTATATGAGGAACAGAAGCAGATTATCATCACCTCCGACCGGCCTCCCCGCGACATCCGCACCCTTGAGGAAAGGCTCCGCACCCGCTTTGAATGGGGACTTATCGCCGACATCAAGCCGCCGGATTACGAGCTGCGCATCGCGATAATGCAGAACAAAGCCAACGCGATGGGAATGAACATCCCGCTCGATGTCTTCCGGTTCCTCTCGGAAAACCTCCGCTCCAACGTCCGCCAGCTGGAAGGCGCGATAAAGAAGATTTACGCGCACAGCTATCTGACAAAGGAGCCGGTGACCGTCGAAATGGCGCTCCACTGCATCTCCGACATGGTTTCCGGACAGCAGCGCGCCGCCGTCACTCCGGAGAGAATTATTGCCGGAGTTGCGAACAAATACGGCGTTTCGGCCGACGATCTCAAAGGCAAGAAGCGCTCCCAGGACATCGCCGAGCCGCGTCATATCGCGATCTACATCATGCGGCGGATGACCGAAATGAGCCTGCCGCAGATCGGCCGGGAATTCTCCCGCGACCACACGACGATAATGTCGAGCATCGCGAAAATCGACGAGCGGATAAAAAACAACTCGGTGTTTGAAATAGAAATCAACGAGCTGATGAAAGAATTTAATAGGATGCCGTAGGCATCCTATTAGCGAGTTTCGGCGAAGCCGAAACATCGCAGTCCCAAAGTTAAGTCATTAACTGCGTTTTTCATAAGGAAAGTTTTGCTGAAAGCAAAACTTTAATCAGTAATATTTTGCGGGTAGATTTTGCTTCGCAAAATCGAATTATTGAAATTAACTTTACTTTCAGCGTTTTTTATCAGGTTGAGTTGATGTTGTTGAGTATGTTGAAAGGGGTTTTCCACATTGTGGAAAGCGGGTTTTTCGTATCCACAGGGTTTCCACAGAAGCGGCGGGGTTAAAATGGAGATTTACACAAATTTCCGACACATATCATACCTCGTTTATCGGTAAAAAATACAGCCCGACAGAGTTTTCCACATTCCCCGCACACACTACTACTGTTACTACTAACTATACTTACTTATTCTTACTTTCTCTTTCTTGCCGGAAAGAGAAAAAGAAAATTTCGGATTTCTTGAAAAAGCTGTGTATTTCCGAAAACTATTTAAATAAATTGATTTTGCCAAAGGCAAAATCTACTTCAGAAAAAACATAAATAAAGACTTAACTTGCCGACTGCGATGTTTTGCTTTCAGCAAAACTCGCGAATAACACGCGAAGCGGGTTATTCACTTACTTTCTCTTTCTTGTTTTTAAGAGCGGAAAAAGAAAATTTCGGATTTCTTGAAAAAGCTGTGTATTTCCGAAAACTATTTAAATAAATTGATTTTGCCAAAGGCAAAATCTACTTCAGAAAAAACATAAATAA
>DUUJ01000037.1 GCA_012841635.1 Clostridiales bacterium
AGCTTATGTTTTCTCTAATGGCAGGTGAATAACCGCTCCGCGGTTATTCTGTTGAGTATTGTGTCCCGCTTCGCGGGACACGCGAATATTTCCTTCGGAAATATGTCGCTCGCCCATGACTTGCACCTTCCGGTGCAAGTCGAGAGTTTTTTCCTTCGGAAAAAACATCTCCGTTCCAAAGTTCAGTCATTACTTATGTTTTTTCTAAGGAAAGTGAATAGGCGCTCTGCGCTATTCGCGAATATTGCCAAAGGCAATATATCGCCGATCCAAAGCAAAGTCATTATTTATGTTTTTTCTGATGTCGGTTTCGCTGTGGCGAAACCTTTTTTTGTCGGGATTGTCGCGGCGGCGCGGGTTTTTGTCTGTTCGTGAAGAATAGTTTGCCGATAATTTAATGATTGGTTGAATGTCCGTAAAGCGGGTTTTTTTGGAAAATCTGAATCCGTCGAAATATCTCTGTTTCTAAATTCAGTCAAAGTTATAAAAGATGGGTTGTTCCGCCTGTTAATTGCCTGAAATGGGAATTTTCCGGTTTTATAACATACCTTTTAATAATGCGTTTTAATATTGTTTACGTTTTTTGTCTTGATAAATTATTGACAATTCATAAATGCGGTGATAAAATAAAGGCAGCACCCGCAGGATTTCAACATTTTTAAACATTTTAAAGAGGAGGTACCATGTCATGAAAAAAGCGTTTCTCACACTCGCGGTATTGCTGGTCTGCGCGGCGCTCGTTATTCCGTCAATGGCGTTTGACCCGGTTACCGCCAACCTGACCCCCGATTTCACCATCAGCAAAGCGGCGATGCCCCCCGTCCGCGACGGCGTCATCAACCCCGGCGAATACACTCTGATCTCGGCTTACGCTCCGACCAACGAAGACTGGTTCGAAGCCAAATACGAATGTGTCCGCCGATACGCCGCCGCGTCCAACCCCGCTTATGTCATTGAGATTTACGGCGCCTGGGACGACGCCGGCATCTATGTGGCGGTAAAGAGCGACTGCAATGACCACAGAGCCAACCACGACACCGTCTGGAAAGGCTGCGGCGTTATGATAGGATTCGTCCCCGAAGATCCTTCCTTCCCCGCTTACGCCGAATATGAAGAAGGCTACTCGGCGATGAGCGACGTCCTCCGGGAGATCGCCTACTGCTACGACGGCGACGAGCTTGTCCTAAACAACACGACCGAAGACGCGGTAATGGGCGAAAACGCCTTCACATCCTACAAGCACGACGGCGGATTCGACATCTACGAGATGTTCTTCACCTGGGATTTCATCTCGAAGACGCTTAAAGAAGGCGATTCCTTCGGTCTCGGAATGATGATTTCGAAGAACCTGCCCAACGAAGAATACGAATGGATCTGCTTCCAGAGCGACGTCGTAAACGGCAAAATTCCCTCGACCTACACAAGAGTTTTCCTCGGCGGTCCGGTTGTGGTTGAAGAAGAGCCGGCTCCGGTTGAAGAAGCCCCTGCTCCCGAAGCTCCTCCCGCCGCCGAAACGGTCGCCCAGGCTCCGTCCGCTCCCGCCCCCGCCGCTCAGACCGGCGATATCGCCGCCATTCTGATTCTTGCCGCAGTCGCCGCTATCGGAAGCGCGGCAGCGGTATCGAAGAAGCGTTAAACTGAATAACCCGCTTTGCGGGTTATTCAGTTCCGAGCAAAGTTTTTATTTGTGTTTTTTCTAATGGTTTAATGAATAACCCCCTCCGTTGGATAACCCCTCTGAAAAAATTCAGAGGGGTTATACTTATTATTTTTAAAGGTTGGTTTCGCCTCTTGCGGCTTCGATTATCATCAGCGTAGGCGATTGGCGTCTTGCGCGGGTATATTATATAGCTAATGCTTTAGCTATAGGTATTACTCATACATTAGCTAATTATTTAGCTATTAGTTAATTTGGATCGAAATAATGCAAAACTAAAGAAATTAATGTCATACCTGCGTTCTGCGCCGGTAAGGTTAAATTTCTGAATACCGCCGGAGGCGGTATTCGCGAGTTTTGCTTTGCAAAATCATCTTTGACTAACGCTTCGCGTTAGTCGCGAATATTGCCGAAGGCAATATATCGCCGTCGGCAAGTTAAGTTTTTATCGGTGTTTTTTATTATCGTATTTAAATAGTCTCGCCGCGGGCGGCCTCAATAATCATCATCAAAGCATGATTCGTCGCCAAGTACCGTATATGCTGGCGAGTCCCGCGAAGATTAAGGGTTTTTTGGATTACGCGTCCGCCGCGGACTACAGCAACAAACACCGTTCCTACCGGAACTTCCTCCGTACCCCCGTCGGGGCCGGCGATGCCGGTTATTCCTACGCCTATGTCGGCGCCGGAGGCTTGCATCACGCCGCGCGCCATCGCTTCGGCGCATTCGGGACTGTAAACCGTTTTTTCGGCGAAAAGTTCGGGCGGGACGCCTAAAAACGCCGTCTTTGCCCGCTCGGTGTAAGTAACGGCGGAATATTCAAGGACATTGGAGCTGCCGGTGACGTCGGTCAGCCGCTTTGTTAAAAGACCGCCGGTGCAGCTCTCGGCGGCGGAGATGCGCAGCCCCTTTTCCCGCATCAGCCGGACGGCCGCCTCTTCAAGCGATTCGTCGACGCCGTAGATATACGGCCCGACGTCCGTCTTATAAATCTGCTCTGTCATGCCGCGGCATTTTTCGCGGCCTTCCTCCGGCGTATTGCAGCGGGCGGTCACCCGAATGCGGACGTCTCCCTCGCCGCAGTACGGCGCGACGGTCGGGTCGGAAGCGGCGACCATAATGTCGTGCAGAACCGTTTCAACGTCCGACTCGCCCATCCCGCAGACGCCGATATTCATGGAAAAGAGCATCGAGCCGGTAAACCGGCGCAGATACGGCTCGACTTTGTCAAGCCACATCGGGTTCAGTTCCCTCGGCGGGCCGGGCAGCATGACGATCATCTTGCCGCGTTCTTCGTCGAGAATGGCGCAGCCGGGCGCGGTGCCGTGGTCGTTGTAGAATATCTCCGCCCCCTCCGGGAAATACGCCTGCTTTTCGTTG
>DUUJ01000038.1 GCA_012841635.1 Clostridiales bacterium
CCATCCCCATCATCGAGTCCTGCCATATGCAGAAACCGTACATGTCGTTTTCATCCATTTTCGAGTCGCCGTTGAGGTCGCAGGAGAGACTTCCGGCCATCGAAACAAACTTGTCTATTGTCCAGGTGCCGTCCTGAACGAGCTTGTAGGGATCCTCAAGCGAATTGTCGGTAATCAGCTTCTTGTTGAAAAGGATGCAGAAGGTGCAATCGTTGTCGAGCGTCGAGATATCTCCGGTCGTGTAGAACATCATTCCGCGGATGGTGAGGTCGGAATTGGCTTTCTGATCCCACCAGGGGTTCTCAAGATTCAGCCATTTAATGGAGTTAAGGTCAACGACAAATCCCTTGTAAGCCAGAACCGAAACATCATAGGCGCCCATCTGAGAAGCGTCGTAGGCGTTGTCTCCCGCCATAACGCTTTTCTCAATGAATTTGCCGCCTTTTCCGGTGCCCCCGACGGAGCTTCCCATGTTGTTTATTTCTTTAATTGTGATATTGAATTGTTCCTCAACCGTGCGGTTGCGGAGGTAAACCGCATCGTTTACCGGCGTTCCGTCTTGCTCGTCCGCGGTAAAGTCATAGATTTCCGTCCAATCGTTGCTCCAGTTGCCGGCAGTCAGGATATTAAAGGTCTTTCCGCCGTAATCAGCATCGGGCAGATCCGGCTTAAGCTCGGTTTCGGCCTGCGTTTCGGAAACTTCGTCTGCGGCGGTCGTGTCGGCTGCCGGCGTCGGTGTGTCCGCCTTATCGCCGCAGTTGATAAACGACAAGGCGGCAAGGACAAAGATAAGGATAAGCGAAATGATTTTTGCGTGCCTGATTTTCATTGGTTCCTCTCTTTTCTGTTCTGTATATGAGTTTAATAAAACGGCATATTATAGATGAAATTCTTTAACGAAAATAAGAATTGATCCTGTCGGCTATCTTCTGCGGGTCACTTGCGGCGCTGAGGATCCGGCAATGTCCGGCCGGGTCTGCTTTGAAATCGGTAACGCCGTTTTCCCTAACCGAAACGAAGCCTTTTTCCGACAGCTTCATTACTCCGGCTTCTCCTTCGACGGCATAAAGCGCGGTCGAGGGATCCCATGAGCTTCGCCCGTCATTACAGCCGTTGAGCATCAGCGCCATGGCAGCGGGATGGTTTTTCCCGTATTTTTCGATAAGCGGCTTGCCGGTCAGTATCGTAAGCCCGAGTTCATACGGCGACAGCGCCAGCGGAACCGGGGAATTTTCAACGACATAAGCAGCCGATGCAATGTCGCCGACTATGTTAAACTCGGCGTGAGGTTCGAGCGAAACATCGGCATTATGGCGGAAATCCCCGCCCATTATCGCGATCTCGGCGCAGCGTTCCCGAAGAAGCTCTTTTCCTTCGGGATCGGTTATAAGGTCCCGGATATTTGAAAGCTTGCCTATCGTAACAAGGGTGACGTGAGCTTCCGCAGCCGCTAAAAGCCTTTTCAAGACATCAAGCGCTTCGGGAGCTGAGAAATAATCCGGCTTACCGCCGAAAGCATCGGCTACAGGTTTTGAGTAGGTGCCGGGATAAGATTCGATGTTGTCTTCGGTTATATCAACTCCCGGCAGTTTCAGCTGTCCTATCGGCAGCTCCCTGCCGTAATATCTTGCTATCCCTCCTGCGCAGGCGGCGCCGTATGCGTTGTCGCTGCAGGTGGTGATACCGAGCAGCCGGCAAAGTCCGGCTTTTTCGGCTTCAAACAAATAAGAGAGCGCTACCGAATCGTCGGGATCACCGCCGATGTCGGTATCAAGAATTATTCTTTTATATTCAGCCATTGAGCGCCTCCTCCGCAAAACCGTAATACTTTGCATAAGCTTCCGGCGTAAGGTCGCAGTGATTCTTGCCGGGAAGGGTTATATATGTAACGTCGTAGCCATGATTTCTCATTTCGGCCGTCAGCCTGTCGCTGTGCCTTTCCTTGTTTACGGCGGTATCCGCCTCGCAATGGATGACAAGGTATTTTATCTTCGGCAGTCCGGCTTTTTGCGCCAGGTGCAGCGGCGAAGCCGCTTCGATGGTTTCGGAAAGCGAATCTTCACCGCCGCCGAACGCGGAATGCATCGTCCTCGGAAGGTCGGGTCTTTCGGTGTAATGATATGGCATGTCGCAGACGGGGCAGTTCAGTGCTGCCGCAGTCGGCGTGACTTTTGCATACGCCGTATATATCAGCGCGCACTGACCGCCCATGCTCCCGCCGGTTGACACAATCTTCGGTTCCTTCATACCGAAATGTTCGATAATAATATCTACCAATACATCAACATATCTGACCGTCTGACGGTTCATCCAGCACCAGGGGTTGTAGTAAGGAATGATATAAACTATCCCCTTTTCTGCAAATCCGACGGCGATTTCGGGGTCGTCGCTTATCATCTGAGCGCCTCCGAGTCCGGTGAAGCTCAGTATGATACCCTTTGCTTCATTGATAAGATGTGCGTTGGTATAACAGAAAAGGCGTATATTCCAGTAACTGATCGTATAATCCATAAGAAAAGCCTCGTTTGATTGAAAGTCGGCAGTTAATTATTGATTTTTCGCTTATATCAACAAACCGCTTCAAGCTTGCCCGTGATTATAATCGGATCATCGAATATAACGGCGCCGTCTTCGTATCTGAAGCTGATTTCGGTTCCGTTTACTTTAACCGTCTTTGGCTCTTTGGGAAGACCTATCCGGGACAGTTCAATTTCGCCGTCGAGCACGGTGATCTGCGCCCGTTTGCTCTTGATTTTTAATTCTCCCCATGCGGCGGAAGTGAACCACGGGCAATTGAAATCGCCTTTCACCTTAGGGTCAAATCCGATGTATCGGCGGGGAAGATCGAAAGTAAATCCGCTTAGTATCGGAATAAATGCGAATACCGCCATGCTTCTCGCATAGTTGGAGCCGCATTCGATCTCGTTCCACGGATTTCGCTTTTTGCCGTCGTATCTGTCGCGAACGGCTTTTACAAGTTCAACGGCGCGCTTTTTATACCCGCGGGAGGCAAACAGTCCGGCAAGGGCATATTCAAAACCGTGCATCGTCTCTTCGCAGTAGGGGATCGGAATCCAGGGCTTGTAAGCTCCCTCGGGATATTCGCATATAAGGGTTCCGGCTTCGTCATTAATTCCGAACAGCCGCCACATATTCGTGACTTCGCGCAGACTCGGCTTAAAGTTGTTTTCGTAAAGGCTGTTCAATGCGATATCAAGGTTATCCGGGTCGAAGATCTGTCCCAGCCCGCAGATGTCGGCATGCCATTGTCCGAGAAGCTGATCGATCGCGCAGCCGTCTCCGATCTGATATTTTATCTCGCCTTTTTCGGAATTCCAGTAGGAGTCGGCGCAGCCGTATTTTTCAAGGATCGATTTGTCGGAAAGATCGATTTTTTGGATATAGTAGCTGCCGTTAAAGAGATTTTCATCCGTCCACTTCGCGCCTTTTGCGAAAATGTCGAGATATTCGGCGGCTTTTTCTTCAAGTCCCAGATATGAAGCCATCTCGGCGGCAGCTTTGAGCGCCGCGAGATACATTCCCTGAAGCCACGCGGAGGGTCCGAACAGCTCAACGTCGAGGGTATGATGTTGACGCCCTTCAAGCACACCGTCGCGGTCCTTGTCCCAGCCCACATTACTGTCTTCGTCCCAGGCAAATTCAAGCGCCTTCTGCGCATACGGGAATATCTCTTTCAGCCACTCGTCGTCGCCGGAGAGCTTCCAGTCGCGATATGTCTTTATTACTCCCGCCATCTGACCGTCAAGACAGGGCATATTCCATCCGAGCCCCCGCCCCTGCGGCAGCTTCATGCGGAAAGCAATCCGCCCGTCTTCGAATTGACAGTATTTGTATTCATTTTCACGGAGCGATCTTTCAAGTTTCGGGAACAAAAAGCAGCAAGCGTATGTATAGCTCCAGACATGGGTGCAGCTTCCTTCGCAGCTTCCGTGATGCTCTCCGGCTCCTTCAAACCCGTACAGAGACCCATCCTCAAGCCGGCTGACCACGGCGGATTTCAGCACAGATACGGTTCCCTGTATTGCGTCGAGGATGACCGGGTCAAGCGACGATGAGAAAAGTACTTCGTGAAAGCGCTTTGTGCGATCGTAAAGCGACTGATAATTTTCAAGCGCATATGAAGCCGCGTCGCCGGCAGACGACCATTTCGTCGAATACCAGTTTCTCCAGGTTATATCTTTTCCTTCTTCGTCTTTATACGGATCCCAGTAATTTACACACACCGGGATATACCAGGAAAGCACGAAGCGCACCGAGCCTTTTTCCCCGGCGGCAAGCTTTACGGATGCGCAGACGGTGCATCCGTCGTGTCCTCCGGCGGTCTCGTATAACCGTTCCGGCATCTCGTTTTCGGTTGAAAATTCTCTCCAGAATGTCGAGACTCCGTCCTGCCAGCCGCCCCGATACCAGTATAGCTGAGTATGTGAGTCGTATGAGTCCGTTAAAAGCGCAAGCCCGTTTTCCTTATCCGATTCGGTAAGCAGCTCGGCTCCGTTAAACTTATTACTTGCGGCTTTGCGATTGACCGATGATCCGAACGGGTTGATCAGGGAGAAGGCGGCGGTATAGCATATTTCGCTGTCCGAGTTGTTTTCAAAGCCTATTTCAAAGAAGGCGGCGGGTATGCTTGAGTTGTCCTCATCGAGTGGAATCAGCGGATTGAAAGCGGTAAGGGTCACTTTGCCGGGAAAATTTTTGTCTCTGAATTTCAGCCTGGCAAAAGGATATTTTCCCTCAAAAGAAACGGCGCTGAAATGCGGGAATCCCGCCATGGTATGGTTTGAAAGTCCGTAACCGAACCCGGAGCCGTATTGTCCCGAAAGGTTTGTCGTGACATCGCCGGAGAGGACTCTCGCGTCCCTTATCGTTTCGTTTTCGGCAGCTTTTACCGCAATATGGGTATATGAATTGCTTGAGCCCTTGTTAGGGCGGTTGAAAATTTCCCAGTCGATCAGCCTTCCGTTCCCGGCAAGGCCTATCGAGCCGGTTCCTATCCCTCCGATCGGGAAGGATATCGCTTCAAGTTTTTTTCCTTTATATATAGGCATGATTCGTACCTCGCTTTCCGGTTATTGCCTTTGATACGATTATACACAAAATCTCCGCACTTGTCAAGCACGGAGAGAATAACATATTTTAATGTTTTTGATTTCCCAGGGCGGAATCGATGTCGGCGATTATGTCTTCGATATCCTCAATTCCGACAGAAAGGCGGATAAGGTCGGGAGAAATACCGCAGGCATAAAGCTGCTCGTCGGTAAGCTGCCGGTGAGTGGTCGACGCGGGATGCAGAACGCAGGTGCGGGTATCGGCGACATGAGTTACAACGGCGGCAAGTTTCAATGAATCCATAAACTTTGTCGCAGCCTCCCTTCCGCCCTTTATTCCGAAGCTGATAACGCCGGAAGTGCCGTTCGGCATATATTTCCGGGCGAGATCGTAATATTTGCTGGATTTCAGCCCCGGATATTCGATCCAGGATATCCGGCCGTCATTTTCAAGCCATTGAGCGGCTTTAAGCGCATTTTCGCAATGTCTCGGAACGCGGAGGAAGAGAGTTTCAAGCCCGAGATTAAGCAGAAAAGCGTTCATCGGCGACTGAATCGAACCGAGGTCGCGCATCAGCTGAGCGACCAGTTTCGTTGTATATGCCAGAGGACCGAATTTTTCTGTATAGGTTATTCCGTGATATGAATCATCGGGCGTCGTAAGTCCCGGATATTTGTCGCGCTGCTTTTCCCAGTCGAAATTGCCGGAATCGACAACGACTCCGCCGACCGCAGAAGCATGACCGTCCATATATTTCGTCGTTGAGTGGATAACGATATCGGCGCCCCACTCAAAGGGACGCAGGTTTACCGGGGTAGGGAAAGTGTTGTCTATTATAAGAGGAACGCCGTTGCGGTGCGCCGCCCGAGCGAATTTTTCGATATCCAATACTATAAGAGAGGGATTTGCAAGGGACTCGCCGAAGACAAGCTTAGTGTTCGGTCTGAAAGCGGCTTCAAGTTCTTCCTCGCTGCATTCGGGGCTTACAAAGGTGCAGTCGATACCCAATTTCTTCATCGTTACCGCGATGAGATTGAAGGTTCCGCCGTATATCGCTGCAGATGCGATGATATGATCCCCCGCCGAACAGATGTTGAATATCGAATAAAATGACGCGGCTTGACCGGAAGAGGTGAGTACCGCTCCGACGCCGCCCTCGAGATCGGCGATCTTTTTCGCAACGGCATCATTCGTCGGATTTGCAAGGCGGGTGTAGAAATATCCGTTTTCCTCCAAATCGAACAGCTTCGCCATCTCCGCGCTTGAGTCATATTTGAAAGTCGTGCTTTGTATAATCGGCAGCACTCTCGGCTCGCCGTTTTTCGGGCTGTATCCCGATTGTATGCATTTCGTGTTAAAACGATATTCGGACATTTTCAATCCTCCGTTTTTGTTAAATGAATCGTATGTAGAAATCACCTGAAGAGCTGTATTGTGTAGTATCCGTCGCGCCCGGTAGAAAAAACCCGGGCTTCCGGCAGAAGCTTTGAAACAAAAGCGACGGTATCCCTGTTGTGAGTTTTTATTACCGATATGACCGTTTCAACCAATAAATTTGGATCGGTATCTTCGGGAACGGCAATTTCAATAAAACTGCGATTTTCTTTATCCGTTTCATTTACGGCATTGTTGATAATACCTTTCAGACTTTCGGCTTTCGTGACCCTGTACCCTTTATCGGAGTAATAATCATATTTTCCCGAAGATTCAAAGGAAAATGAATCCGGATCAAGAGCGCGTCCCGGCAAAGCTTTGGCTTCCGCCTCTCCGTTGGATGTCATAAAGAAAGCGTGGATCGGAAGAGCTGGATTTGTCGACGAATCGGGGTCGTCGAAATAAACATCGGTATAGTAAAACTCACCTTCCGCCCGGACCGCATTCCAGGCGTGACTTTGTCCTTCAGCTTCACCGAATACAACCGCGCACTGGAGTCCGACGCTGCCGAGCAGATATCTCATTGCAAAAGCATATCCGGCTGCGTCGGCTTTTTTTTCGACAACGGCGCCGTATACGGATGAAACGAACTTTGATTGCTTCTTTGTGTCGGCTTTTTCGCAGCTTGCTATCAGCCGGTCGTGTATCGCCAGAATATATTCGACGTCGGTAAGATCATTCCCGAGATCTCCGATAAGCTCCTGTGCGGCGGCTTTCAGCTCTCCCGTCATTTTGTCGGCAGTCTGGCCGTCTGTTTTGTATTTCAGCTTGACTACGCTGTTCTTCTCCGAGGTTTCGGCGCTGCAGCCGAATGTGTCAAGATAGAACAGCGCGGCTTCGTCATAACGAATGGCCAGCATAACATTTTCGAATTCCGATTCGGCAAGACCGGTTTCAAGAATTTCGGTGCGGCCAAGCAGCTGCTCTGCAGCCGAAACCACCGCTTTATAAATGACCTTTTCCCGGCTGTCGAGCCGCTCGTAGTAAGGACCGGATCTTTCGGTAAAAACATAGCTGTCGCTGTTTTTCGGATTATATCCCAATATATTCAGTCTGATGCTGAGCCATCCGCAGAATACTATAAAGAGTACGGCGCAAATTATGATAAGCGTCAGAGCAAGCGGACCGAAACCTTCTTTTGTCTGACGGTCTCTGTGTTCCGATTTTATGGCATTCACCACCTTTTCATGTCGGTATTTTATATGGCAAATGTTAATTTTCGACTGTAAATATCATGATTATATCATGCGTCGATGTTTATTTCAATATGATTTGGTAAATTTTATCAGGTTTACATATTTTTGATGTTCAAAATATTCTTTCTCCGTATAGACAAATTGTTCTTTATGTGGTATAATTATATATCTTTAGTGAAAAAAACGGAGGAAGGGAATTGAAGATCTGGGTTTTCCGCGTCAGCGCGATGATGACCAACTGTTATTTTCTCTGCGCAGATCCGCGGGGGAAGGGCAGCTGCGCCGTGATAGATCCGGGCGGAGATGCGGACGAGCTGAGCGAAAAGCTTGAAGCGAAAGAGCTGACCCCGGAGTATTTTCTTCTGACTCACGGACATTTTGACCACATCATGGGTCTTGAACCCCTCAGAGGATTTTATCCCGACGCAAAAACACTTATCCACAGCGCTGACGCGCAAATGCTTACCGATGTAGATTCGAGCTATATGCGGCTTTTCGGCGGCAGGAGCGCACCGTCAAAACCGGCAGACCGCCTGCTTTCCGACGGAGACGAAATTCTGCTCGACGGGCTTAAAATAAACGTTCTCCATACTCCCGGCCACACTCCCGGTTCGGTATGTTATATTTCCGGAGATTCGATATTCTGCGGAGATACAATCTTCCGCGGCGGCATCGGCAGATACGACCTCGCCGGCGGCAGCTGGGAAGAGCTGAAGCTCTCTCTTAAAAAGATAAGAGACCTTCCGGGCGATTACCGTCTTTATCCCGGCCACGGCTCATCGACATCACTCGAACGAGAACGCTGGGAAAACAGCTATTTAAATATGTAAAGAAGACAGATTCTTTAACATAAAAAATGAAAAGATGAAACGATGGGCGGAAGTTGATTTAAGTATATTAAAAGAAAATGTAAAAATTGTTTTTTCTGCCTTTATGCATGACTTGAGTTTTCCGGTATTTCTAATTATTGCGGCAATAGCAATTATCGCCCCGGCAAAGTGACTAAAGACTTCCTATAACCATCATGCGGAAGAATTATAACCGGTTCATGAAAGAGATTGTTTGATATTATGTGAGGAATAACAATGTTTTATGACAATATTTTGCGTTTATATCAAAACAAAATATCTTTCAAGAAAATAATTGACACCAATATGATTATCAAATTGAAAGCTCCAAAGATAGGCGTGAAGCAAGCTATTATCCGAGTATTCTGTTTAACGGTGAATATGCAAAAGAAAGAAAGATGTTCGGGTACTCTGAATGGCTGATA